>DATBTN010000050.1 GCA_036559195.1 Candidatus Baltobacteraceae bacterium | reverse complement strand
CGATTCACGATCCGCGCGGCCACCTGCGTGCGCGAGAGAATCGCTGCGGTACATTGCACCGGTACGCGGCCGCGCTCCGGCCGAAGGTTCAGCAGCCGCAGGGAGCCGGCGCCGTTCAGCGCGATCTCGCCCAGAATCTCGTATGGCTCGGCGGCGCGCGCACGAAGAGGACCACCGGCTATCAAGCCGGCGGCGGCACTGGCAAGAAAGGTCCCGCGCGAAACACCCATCGTGCTAATACTATCACGCGAGACAAGATGCGTGTGACGGCACTCGCCTTAACAGGCCGAAACGGAAACGTCGACGATGGCCGGTTGAACGCCGCCGCCCAGAATGTAGATCTGCGTTGAACCGCCGGGGCCGGGATTTGAGGCGCGCGATACCGTGAATTGGGCGGTCCCCGGTCCGGGAGCGACGAGCGCCACGGCCGTATTTCGCGACTGCGCCGAAAACGCGCCGCCGTAGCCGGTCTGCCGCACGGAGATGACGCCCGTAAGCGTGCCGGGCTGACAGCCGATTTGCACGCTATTCGGAAAGGCAATCGGCGCCGGCAGGAACGTGGTGATGCCGCTCGAGTTGTAGCCCGAACTTCCGCCGCAGCCGCCGAGCGCGGCGGCGTATAGCAGCACTGCAAACGTCGAGGCGACTCTACGAGTGGTGCGCATGGCTCATCTTACAGCAGTGCCGCCTGCGGCTCGCTTTGGAGATAGTAGTCGCTTTGATCGCCGATCGAAGGCCGCACGCGGTTCACGATGATGCCGAGCACGTTTTTCACGCCCATCGCTTCGAGCTTGGCGATGGCCTTTTGCGCGAGGCGCCGATCGGTATTATCGACCGAGAGCACCATCACCAGTCCGTCCACCTTTTCGCCGACAATCGCCGCGTCAACGATCGGCAGCACCGACGGCAAATCCAGAATGACCATGCGGTAGCGGCCGTGCGCCTCGTCGAGCAGCGCTTGAAAACGCTCCGATTCCAAGAGTTTGACCGGGTTGGGCACGCGCGTCCCGCTCGTAAGCAGATCGAGGCCGCTGACTTTCGTGCGCTGCACGGCACTCTCGAGCGAACAATGGCCGGTCAGCACGTCGCCCAATCCGAGCGTGTTCTTGACCTTGACGATGTTATGTAAAACGGGGCGGCGCAGGTCGGCGTCGATCAACAACACCGGGCCTTCGAGTTCGGAGATCGTGCGCGCCAGATTGACGGCGAGCGTCGACTTTCCGTCGCCTTCAACCGGGCTCGTAATCGCGAGCGAGCGCAACGGACGATCGGTGGAGTAGCGCAGCGTTCGCACGAGCTGCAGGAACGACTCGATCGTTAGCGCCTGCACCCACGGTAACGCGGGGCGCTTTTCGTCGCCGAGCGCCGGGATCGAACCCAAGACCGGCAGCGCGAAGTCGCGGCGAATCTCTTCTTCGTCGCGAAGCCGGCCGTCGATGAAATCCAGCAGCGCGATAAAACTGAGTGCGATGATAAGGCTCAGCAGGGCGCCAATCGCAATCGTCAGCGGCCGGTTGGGGCGCACGACCGCGTCGGCCGCGGCCGCCGTTTGCGTGATCGTCACGTCGCTAAGCGCCGTGCTCTTCATGATCGTCGCGTCGTTGAGTTTTTGCTGTAGCGCGGTGTAGACGTCGTCGGCGAGTTTTTGCTCGCGCGTCAATTGCGAAAAGCGCTGCGTTTGCGCGGGCAGCGCCGCCAGTTGCGGCATGAGCAGCGCTCGCTGTGCCGAGAGTTCCGCGAGCTGCGCGGTGTCGGCCGCTACCTGCGCGCGGAAACTCACGGCCTGCTGTGAGATCTGGGCGTAAACGGGGTTGGCGACGGTGTTGCTCGCCGAGACGATCGTCGCGGGCGTGGACGCAAGTTCGCGCCGAATTTGCGCCTGCTGCGCGAGCAGACCCTTCACGGTCGGATGCTCGTCGGTGTATTGCGCGCGGGCCGTGCCGAGCTGCGTATCGACCTGGGCCAATTGCGTTTGCAGCTGGGAGAAGACCGGATTGGGCGAGACCGCTTGTCCGCCGCTGGTCGACGCGCTGATGCCGCCGCGCTGCGCCTGCAGGCTCGCGAGTTGCGCCTGCGCCTGGCGCGCGTCGAGCTGCACTTGCGCCGTCTTCGACTCCACGTTGGCGACCGCGGCGATCGTGTTCTGCGTTTGCGCGGTCAGGTCGGCGATGTGGTGGCTCTGTTCGAACTGCTGGAGCCGCCCATCGGCTACCGCCAGGCGTTTGGTGGCCGCCGGCATCTCACCGGTCAAAAAGGCGATCGCCGAGTTTGCTTGGCTCGCGATGAGATCGCGTTCGCGCGTGATGAAGACGCTCGCGAACTCGTTCGCGATGCGCGCCGACTGCTCCGGATTCGACCAGGTCACGGCGAGCGCGATGATCGAGGTGTTGGTCACCGGCGAGATTTTCACGCGATGCAAAAGACCGCGCGCCGATGTGTCGAGGTGTAAATTATCGATCACTTGCTGCGCGACGGGCGATTCGGTCAGCAATTCCGCATAGGTTTCGCCGGACTGCACGCCCGAAACCACCAGCAGCGCGTTGAGGATCGGCAGGTTCGTGGACGACGTCGCATCCCCCGAGGTCGCTCCGCGCCCCGTTCCCGCGATCAAGCGGGCCTCCGTCGTATACGACCGCGGATACAGCATCGTAGCCGCGATCACGGCGGCGAGCAGCATCGCGAAGATCGTGAACAGCAGACGCCCGCGCCGAACGAGTACGCTCGTCAGCCACGTCAGATTGGCGCCGGCATCGGTTCCGTCAACGCGTCCGGCAAGCGCCGGAATCGGCGTCACGTGCGGCAATCTCTCCATACTCTGCGCCCCTTAGTAGCCAAGAAATATCCGTCGGAGAATCGTGAGGAAGCCACCCGGATTTTGTACGCCGCGTTTGGCCTCGGGCACGTATACGATGTCGCCCTTTTTCAAGACGGGATCGTACCGCAAGTCGCCGCGCTGCAGCGCCTCGTACATATCGACTTCGTGCGAGGCCGCGCGGCCGTCGGGATCCGCGCGGGTCACGAAGACGTGACTGAGATCCGACGCGGCCGCGGCACTGTTGCCGGCCTTAGCGATGGCAACGCTCAAACGATCGCCTTCGCTGAGCGCAATGTAGCCCGGCCGGTC
>DATBTN010000049.1 GCA_036559195.1 Candidatus Baltobacteraceae bacterium | reverse complement strand
GCGATAGCCCAGCCCCGCCGGGGAAGCGCAAACCTACGACGGCGCCCCCGGCATCGAGCGCTCCGCGGAAGACGGCGAACTCGCTCTGCACGAACGCGGCGCCCACGTCTGCCAGCTCGAGGCCAAAGCGCAGGTCGGGCTTGTCCAAGCCGTAGCGCGCGATCGCGTCGCGGTGGCTCAAGCGCGGGAAGGCCGGCAGATCGGTCTCCATCACCTGCGCCCAGACGTAGCTCATCGCCGACTCCATCGTCTCGAGCACGTCTTCTTGCGAGCAGAAGGCCAACTCTACGTCGAGCTGCGTGAACTCCGGTTGCCGGTCGGCACGCAAATCTTCGTCGCGCATGCAGCGTGCGATCTGCATGTAGCGCCCGAAGCCCGCGATCATCAAGATCTGCTTGAGCAGCTGCGGCGACTGCGGCAGCGCGTAAAACGTGCCGCTGTGGACGCGACTGGGCACCAAGTAGTCGCGCGCGCCTTCCGGCGTTGACTTGATGAGCATCGGCGTTTCGATTTCGAGAAACTCGCGCGCGTCGAAGAAGTCGCGCATCGCTTTGAGGATGCGATGGCGGATCGTGAGATTGCGCTGCAGCCGCGGGCGCCGCAGATCGAGATAGCGGTATTCGAGTCGCAGGTTCTCGTCGACGTCGTCGTCGGTGTTGACTTGAAACGGCGGTACGAGCGATCGGTTAAGAACCTCGAGCGTCTGCACGCCAAGCTCGATCGCTCCGGTTGGAATCTTGGCGTTTTCGGTACCGGCCGGGCGAGCGCGAACGATCCCGCTCACGCGCACGACATCCTCGTGACGCAGCCGCTCGGCCTGCGCAAAACACGGCTGCTGCGGATCGAACGTGATCTGCGTGATTCCGTCGCGATCGCGCAGATCGATGAAAATCAAACCGCCGTGATCGCGGCGGCGATTGACCCAACCGTTGAGCTCGGCGCTCGCGCCTTCGTCGCCGGCGCGCAACGCACCGCAGGAGCGTTTGGGTGGGCGGCTATCCGTCATGGTGTGAAACCTTCGGGGCGTCCTTCTCGGCTAGAGCGTTTTTTATGCCGGAAAGATAGTAGTACTGCTGTACGACGTCGCGTGCGAACTTCGAGTCATCGGCGCGCCGATCGAAATACCCGAGCAGCCACGGCAGACGCGTGAGCACGCCGTGCAGTCCGAGCGAGACCGGCGTCATGCCGAGATTGAGCCGCACGTCGAAGTTGGGATGCTTGCGAAAGAACCGAACCGTCGATCGGCCGGCGAGTTTCATCTTTTCTTTTTGGTCGTCGTGCGGAACGTCCTGACAGTGGTAATTCACCGCGTACGGTTCGTAGAGGATCGTAATTCCGGCGTGCTGCAAACGGTAGCCCAGCTCCAGATCTTCGTGGCCGTAGCCGGTGAAATTCTCGTCAAAGCAGCCCACGCGCAAGAGGTCGTCGCGCCGTACCGAGGCGTTGCCGGTCAGAAAGTAGAGCCAGCTCAGCGTCTTGCGCGAAGGCGGATGCAGGCTGCCGCGCGCCTCCGCATGGTCGCGCTTGTACGCGTAGTCGGCGAGGTCTTTGACCTGCACTTCCCAACCGACGACGGCGATATTGCGGCGTTCGCGATGATGGCGCAGGTGCCGCTCGAGCAAATCCGGCGACGTGAGAATGTCGGCATCGTTGAAGAGCACGACCTCCCCGGCGGCCGCACGGATGCCGGCGTTGCGCGCGTCGGCGCGCCCCGTATAGGGCCCGGGCAAATGGCGCACGTTGGGATGCTCGGCGTGAACTCCGGCAAGATACTCCGCCGTACCGTCGCTCGAAAGTGAGTCGCAGACCAGCACTTCGAAATGCTCGGCAGCAATAGTTTGAGCGAGCAGCGTCGGGATGACGTGCCGGAGTGTATCGAGACGATTGTACGTCGGTATGACGACGGAAAGTTCAAGCATGCAATATGTGGGCGACGGCGTCGACGATCTGCGCGCGAAAACGTGCGAGCGATTCGTCAGATTCATCGGCCGGCTTACGAACCAGCACGTTCGGAACGCCGTACGGCGACCATTCTTGCGAGTTCAACCGGAAGTAGCGGTGTTCGAAGGCGACGACCGTGGGCCTGCGCATCGCGCTTGCGACGTGAGTCGCACCGGTATCGACGGTGACGACGGCCCGCGCCCGCTCGAAGACCGCCGCCCAGCGGAAGAAGGGCAAGCCGCCCAGCAACACGTCGGCCACGCGTTCGGCGGAGATGCGTTCGATGAATTGCTCGCACTCCGGCCCATACGTCACGACCAGCGGGATTCCAAATCCGCCGAGTTCGCGAATCAGGGCGATCGTCGATTCGAGCGTGCTGCCGTCGCGAAACCATCGCAGCCCCAGATGCATGACCAGGGGCGCGTCGGGCAAGTAGCCGATCGCGGCGCGGTCTTCGCCCGTTACGTCCAGGCGCAGGGTCGCGACGCGCTTTGTGGCACCGGCCAAGGCCACCAGATCGAGCAATTGGTCCACCTCGTGGCGCACGTGCCGGTGCGGGTCGCGCTCGCTTAAGTCCGGGTCCGCTTCCGAGAGCATCAGCCGGTTAACGTAGAGCCGCGCGGTCAAACGCATCGCATAGCGCCGTACGTACGTGTAGCCGACGCGCACTCGGGCGCGCGTGGCACCGGTTAGCCGCAAGTCGATCGCGCGCGGCGCGAGCGCGATCGCAATATCGGTGGCCCCGCGGTACTGCCGTCCGAACGCCTCGGGCGTCTCGCCGTCGAAATCGGCGATCTCGTCGACGTCGGAGTTGCGCTCCATCACCGCGCGATTGTACGGACTGCAAACCATCGTGATGTGCGCGGCGGGGAACGATGCGCGAACCGTCGCGATCGCCGGCGTCGACAAAATGAGATCGCCCAGCCGGTCGGTGCGCGAGAGCAGAATACGCATCAGTCGCCCGCGCCGCGCGCTCGCTCCAGTTCCTCGAAGTACGTTTCGGAGACGAGCTTGCGCGCGAGACGCAATTCGCGCTTCGAGAGCGTGCGATCCGTCGAAAGGTCGCCGAGCTCCGTGCGATATTTTCGAGCGGCGTCGATGCCGCGCATCCAAGCATGCAAGGCGCGCTGCACGGGGTTGTCGCCGGTTGCGAGATACGTGCGCCAATGCGGATGGATCTTTGCCAACTGCACCGCCGTGCGCGCCTGCGCTCGCGCTTGCCGCATCATATTCTCGACGTTTCCGCTGCGCGGCTGCGGTTTGTAATGATAGACCAGCGCGCGCTTGTTGAAGACCGCCTTCACGCCGCCAAATCGCAGGCGCAGCCCGACGTCGATATCTTCCCACCCGTACTCGGCAAAACTGTCGTCGAACCCGCCGATCGCGCGCATCGTCGCTAGGGGAACCGAGACGTTGGTGGTCCAGAAGAAATTCCCGCTGTAATCCTTGAGACTCCAGACCGGCGGCGGCAGATCGTCGAACGATTCGACGTTGATCGCTCCGCCGCGAACGATCGCGCGCGGATGCCGTTCGTGCGAGTGCAGGTGCGCCTCAACAAAGCGCGGCGTCGGGAGCACGTCGTCATCGATGAAGATGATGCGTTCGCCCGTTGCCGCCGCGATGCCGGCATTTCGCCCCTTCGCAAGCCCCGAGTTGGGCTGATCGATCACGGTCATGGCGCAGGTCGCGCGCGCCTTCGCGCGCGCGATCGTCGCCGGCGTTGCATCGGTCGAACCGTCGTTGACGAGCACGATCTCGTAGCTTTCGGCGGCGGCCGTTTGCTCGAAGCACGCATCGAGCACGCGCTCGAGCAGCACGGCGCGATTGTACGTGCAGAGTTGAATGGTCGCCTTCATGTTCTCCTAGGTCGCTACGCGAGCGGCGGAACGGTGCCGGCGCCGACCGAGTCGAGCGTGATCTCGACGCCGCCCGTCCAGCGTGCGACCAAATTGTAGATCGCGGAGAAAATAATTCCGAAGATAAAACCCAAAATGAAGTACAAAATCGGGAAGAGGACGATCGCGAAGATACCGAGCCCGGCGCCGGGCATCGGGCCGCCGCGCGCGGTGGGAAACGCGGCCATCGTGGCCGCGAACGGGATCCAAAAAAGGCCGATGAGTAAGCCGAGAAACGCATAGATCAACCCCGAGACCAGCGCCCATTGCACGATGTTCATGCTGCGCAAACGCGTGACCATTGCTACACCTCCAGCGATTGTTGCGATTTAGGCAAGCGGATTCGACTCCTGCCGCCGAGCTACTTCATTTCGCGCCAACAACGTCTCGACGGCGGCGACGATCCGCGGGACGTTCAGGTTGGCGACGCAGGCGTAATCGGGACAGGTTTCTTTGCGCTCGCCGGGCCGGCACGGATAGCTCGCGCGCACCGTCGCCGTGCGTTCGCCGGTCGGACCCCAGCGCTCGGGGGTATCGGTTTGAAACGGAAAGATCCCGACGGTCGGCGCGCCGGCGGCCGCCGCTACGTGCATCGAACCCGTCGTAATGCCGGCAAAGAAGCGCGCCCGGCCCGCAAGAGCGGCGAAGGCGCCGATCGAGGTTCGGCCCGCGATATCGATGCCGCCGCCGTCGCGCGCGATCTCCGCGACGATCTCCGCGTCGGCGGCAGATCCGCTGACGAGCAGCGGCATGCCGAATCGTTCGCGCAGCGCGCGGCCGAGCGCGCTCCACCCGACGGTCGGCCACAGCCCGCGCTCGGTGGCGACGGCATTGGCGGGATGAAGGATCGCATACGCGCCCGCAATTCCGAGCGATTCGAGCAGCGCGCCGGCCTCGCGTTCGTCGGCGGATGTGGGAGTTACGCGGGGCACGGAATCGCTCGCGTCGCAACCGATCGCGCGCGCGTAATCCAGGAGGATCTGCGACCAATGCGTGGTGACGTCGCCGCGTTCGCTGCGCACCGCGACCTGATGTGTGAAGCGATGCGAGTAGAGCCGGCGCGATTGTCCGACGCGAATCGGAATCGCCGCCAGTTGTGCCAGACGCGCGGTGCGCGAGGTCGCCCATGTAACGACGCAGGCATCGTACGCATACGACTGGAGCACCTGCGCGGCCGCGCGCATGTCGCCGCCGTCGTCCACGTGAACCCGGTCGATCTCCGCAACGCGCTCGAGGAGTTCGCGATGCGCGGGAAGCGTGAAGGCGTCGACCCGCGCGAATCGCGTTCGCAGCGCCCGCGCGACGACCGAGGCGATCAGCGAGTCGCCGAGACCGCCGCCGGCGCAGAGCAACAGCGCGCGTCCGTCAACGGCCATCGAGCGCGCGCGCGAGTTCTTGCGTGTAGACGCCGTCGAGTAATTGCGAAGTCGCCATCGCGCGAACCGCCGGGGGGAAGCGCTCGTCGGTCGCGACGCCGGCATACACCGGTAATAGCGGCGAGAGTGCTTTCGCGCGCAGCAAATTGAAGCGATAGGCGCCCGTCGCGGAGCGCACCCGGGCCGACGGGTTCTTGCGCACGAACCGCGCGGCCATCTTCGCCTTCTCGATCGCCTTGCTAAGCTGCACCTCGAGCGTGTCGTCGTGGGGAGGCTTGATGTGCCAGATGTACGCGTCCCATGCGAAGCTCCAGCGCAGGCCGACGTCGCGCAAACGAACCCCGAGATCGGTATCTTCCCAGCCGTAGAGATTAAACTGGGCGTCGAAGCCGCCGACCGCATCGAGCGCGGCTTTCGGAATCGATACGTTGCACGTGCAGACGAACGCGCGCGAGTAATTGGCGGGGCTCGGTTTGGGCCGATCGTGATACGACGGCACGTTGAGAATCGGACCGTTGACCACCAGATTGCTCGAAGTGTGCGCCGCCTCGTGCGCGGCTAGAAATCCGGGCGGCGCGTACACGTCGTCGTCGCAGAAGAGCACGAGATGGCCGCGCGCCACGGCGATGCCGCGGTTGCGCGCCGCGGCGCGATTGGGCCGCTCCTCGAAAACGTAGTCGACCTCGAACGGGCAAACCTTTTTCGCTCGCTCGACGACCTGCGCCGTCGCGTCGGTCGAACCGTTGTCGACGACGATCACTTCGAACGGCGGCGCGCCGATCTGTTTGCCGAACGACGCGAGCGCGCGATCGAGGTATTCGGCGCGGTCTTTCGTGGCGATGACGATCGAGAGGCGCATGCCCGTCCTTACAGCTCCAACAAGTCGCGGGCCATGCGATCGGCCGCGCCCACGTGTTCGGTATATAACGTTCCCAAGCTCTTCGCGGTGGCGGCGAGCCAGGCCCGGTCGGCGAACCGCTCGAGCGCGACGCGCGCCACACGCCCCGGGGTCAGCGTGCCGTGCAGTTCGGCGACGAGCATCGCTTGCGCGTCGATATTCGGCTGCGTGTGATAGGTGAATCGCCGGCTGACGCCGACCGCGATCGCCCGCTTGAGCGGCACGCCGATAAGCGGAATCCGGTTCACATAGGTGAGCGGCCCGTTGATCGTAATCTCTTCGGGAGCGTTGAGCGGGGTGATCGTGACCATCGGCTTGCCCAGACTCGCAACTTCGATCGTCTTGGTGCCCGGAATCGTTACGACCAGCCGCGCGACGGTCGTCGCCGAAAGCGCGTTGCGCAGGATCGGAAAGCGCTGCGAGCCGTCGACGCTTGCCAGGTACGCGGCGCCGTTTTCTTCGATCAGGCGCCCCTTCTGGGCCCAGATACGCTCGTGGCCGCCCGCTTCGATCGCGCGCCGAACGGCGTCGAGCGAGGTGAAGGGCGAGATGCCGAAGGCGATCGGCAGCGCCGGATCGTCGCGCCGCATCCAGAGGGCACTTGTAAAGAAAAACGGGATCAGATGCTCGACTTCGTACCGGCGCGAACCCGGCATGAAGAGCACGCCGTCGTGCGGAGCGCCGGCCTCGACGGGGTTCTGCGCTTCGAGCAGGGCGCCGTCGATGGCGAGATTTCCGATCTTGCGGATGCGTTCGGGCGGAGTATTCCAGGCGCGCAGCTGCTCGACGTTGCGATCGTCGACGGCGAAGACCCGTTCGAACGTACGCGCGAGATTCGCGCGCGAGAACTTGTAGCCGGTCGCGATCCCCCGCAGACGTTTGTGCAGCCGAACGACGTGCATGAGATCGCCGCCGAGATATTGGACCACATCGACGGCAGCGGGCAAGCCTGCAACGCCGCGCCCGAGCGCGACGCGCACGTAGGTTTTCGGATCGTAGACGTGCGCGTTTGGAAAGAGCGCGCGCGCGAGATCGGCTTCTTTGCCCGTGGCATAGTCGTCGGGAACGAAGAAGAGATGCACCTCGGTCTGCGGCGCGAGCGCGTAGAGTCGCCGCAGCAACGGCCGAGCCCAGCCCGCCATCTCCCCGGGCCCGTTACAGGTAAACGCGATGCGCATCAGCGTCCTTCGACAGGCTCAGGATGACAAGAGGCAACGCCGCCATGGTGAGCTTGTCGAACCACGAGCGCCACACCGCTGTCATGGTGAGCTTGTCGAACCACGAGCGCCGCACCATTGTCATGGTGAGCTTGTCGAACCATCAGCGCCACACCGTTGTCATGGTGAGCTTGTCGAACCACGAGCGCCGCACCATTGTCATGGTGAGCTTGTCGAACCACGAGCGTCGCACATCGCTGTCCTCGATACCGTTGCTTCGACAGGCTCCGTCCTTCGACAGGCTCCGTCCTTCGACAGGCTCAGGATGACATAATCCGCACACAACGGGTTAGCTGCCGTAGCGTTGGATGATGCGGGCGATCGTGTCGGTCGTCGACGTGCCTTCGATGTGCGGGGCGAGCAGAATCGTTCCGCCGCCGGCGATGACGACGTCGCGCTCGGGCAGTTCGTCTTCGCGATATTGCGCGCTTTTCACGTGGACGTCGGGCTTGATTCGGTCGAGCAGCACCTCGGGCGTACGTTCGCCGAATGCGACGACGGCGTCGACGCTGCGCAGAGCCGCGAGCACGCGGGCGCGTTCGTCGAAGGGCACGATCGGCCGGAGGTCGCCTTTGATCGCGCGCACGGACGCATCGGTGTTTAGGCCCAGCATCAGCGCGTCGCCTTGCGAGCGAGCCCAGGCGAGATAGGCCACGTGGCCGGCGTGCAAAACGTCGAACACGCCGTTGGTAAACACGACGCGCTTGGACTGCGCGCGCAACGCTTCGCGCCACGCGATCGCCGAGTCGAGATCGAGCACCCGTCCGAAAAGGTTCTCAGGCTCCATGTTCGACCAGTCCGATGATTTCCTCGGCCGACGCGGTCGCCGTGCCGAGCTTTTCGACCACGGCACCGGCGGCGAAATTCGCCAACTGCATTGCAAGTTCGATTCGCGCGCCGGCGGCGAGCGCCAGCGTTAACACGGCGATGACGGTATCGCCCGCGCCGCTGACATCGAAGACTTTGCGCGCGACCGACGGGATATGCAAACGTTCCCCGTCGCGCCCGAAGAGCGCCATGCCGTGTTCGCCGCGGGTGATGACGACGTACCGGCACTCCAAACGCTCGAGCAGTAACGCACCCGCGCGCTCGAGCGATGCGTCGTCCACGATGGCGACGCCGGTCGCCTGCGCGGCTTCGTGCGCGTTGGGCGCCACGCAGGTCACGCCGGTGAAGAGCGCGAGATTTTGCGGCTTCGGATCGGCGAGCACGATGGGACACACGAGCGCGGCCTCGGCAATCTCGCGCGAGAGCAATCCCTTGGCATAATCGCTGAGCACGATCGCATCGACGTGCGGCGCGTGCTCGCGCACGACGGCGCAGAGGCGTTCGCGATCGGCCTGCGCGAGCGGTGCGGCCGACTCCCAATCCGCGCGCACGACCTGCTGATTGTGCGCGACCACCCGCGTCTTGCGCGTGGTCGGCCGATCGTCGAGCGCGAGTAAGCCGCCGGCAGCGACGCCCTCGCGTTCGAGCAGTTCGCGCACGTTCTCGGCAAACGAATCGGTACCGACGGCCGCGACGAAATCCACCGCCGCATCGAGCGCGCGCAGGTTGTTCGCAACGTTGCCGGCGCCGCCGAGCGTGAACGAATGATCGGTGACCGCAACGACCGGAACCGGCGCCTCGGGGGAGATGCGCGTGACGGTGCCCCAGATCCATTCGTCGATCATCACGTCGCCGACGACGAGAATCTTGCGGCCGCGCATGCGCGCGAAGAGCGTGCGGGCGTCGGGCGGAGCGAGTACCGTATGCTCCATCAGCGTTCGAAGATGATGCGTTGTTCGACGAGGTCGCAGATGATGTGGCACATGCGCTGATGCACTTCTTGCACGATCGCCGAATAGCCGGTGGGACCCAGCAGCACGAGATCGACGATCTCGGCGACTTTTCCGCCGCCGTTTCCGGTGATCGCGACCGTTACCGCATCGCGTTTGCGCGCCTCTTCGAAGGCCAGCACGATATTCGGGCTGCCGCCGCTGGTGGTAAGGCCGATCAGCACGTCGCCGGGCTGCACGAACGCCTCGACTTGCCGGCGAAAGACGTGATCGTAGCCGTAATCGTTGCCGACGGCCGTCAGCGTGGATGTGTTCACGCTGAGCGCTTCGCTATAGAGGCCCGGACGTTCGCGCAGAAATCGGCCGCTCAGTTCCGCGGCCATGTGCTGGGCCTCGGCCGCGCTGCCGCCGTTGCCCATCCAGAGCACTTTGTTCCCGCGACGCAAGGCCTTGACCATCGCGTCGGCGATCGCCTCGACTTGCACTTTGTAGTGCGTCGCATCGAAAATACCATCGCGGTCGGCCATCAATTCTTCGAAACCGCGCCTGCCCTTGATGTCTACGGTTCGATCCAAAACATCTCCTGACCGAGCGAAACGAGCTCGCCGTTCTCCGGAACGATGCGCGAAACCACGCCCGCGTAATCGCTCGTGATCTCGTTGAAGAGTTTCATCGCCTCGAGGATGCAGAGCACTTGGCCCACCTCAACGCGATCGCCGATTTGCACGAACGATTCGGCATCGGGCGAGGACGAGCGATAGAACACGCCGACCAGCGGCGCCGTGACCTTCTTGATGTTGGCCGAAGCGGCCGCCGGAGCGGTCCCGGAGGGGCCCGCGTTGGTCGCGGCCGCCGAAGCCGGTAACGCACCGGCGGGCGCGTACGCGACCGCATTGCCTTCGCGCCGCACCAATTCGAAGATCTGCTCGCCGACCTTCACTTTAATCGCATCGAGATCGTGCTCGTGCATGATCTCCAGCAGTTCCTGTAGGGTTTTGGTTTCGTCCATCAACGCTCCACTTCAACGAGAGCTGCCACGACGTCTTTTCCGGTCGCGAGCGGCAGGCTCCGATCGGTCCGTGAGACGAGGTCGCGCAGCACGATCGTACCCTCGGCGAGCTCGTTGCTCCCCAGGATCAGCGCGTAGCGCGCGTTGTTGCGATCGGCGATCTTGAGCTGCGCCGCCACCTTGCGCTCTTCGTAGTCCATGAAGACCGGCAGATTGGCGGCGCGGCGAATCTGCGCAACGAGCGCCACCAGGCGTTCGCGCGCGTCGGCGCCTAGGGCAACCGCCTGCACGCCGGCGCGCGCCGGTTCGCCGGTGCCGCCCGCGGCCTCGACCACCATCAAGAAGCGTTCTAGGCCGAGGCCGAAGCCCACCGAGGGAACGTCCGGACCACCCAACGACGCCACCAGGTCGTCGTAACGGCCGCCCGCGCAGACGGTGCTCTGCGCGCCGAGCGAGCCGGAGATAAACTCGAAGACCGTTCGCGTATAGTAATCGAGGCCGCGCACGATGCGCGGGTTGACCACAAACGGGATCCCCAACGCGATCAAATATCGCTTGACGGCCTCGAAGTGCGTTCGGCAATCGCCGCAGAGGATATCTTCAAAAGTCGGCGCCGAGTCGACGTACGGCTTGTCTTCGGAGGCTTTGCTATCGAGCAGCCGCAGCGGATTGCGTTCCAGGCGCCGTCGCGAATCCGCGGAGAGGCTCTCCACGTGGGGGCGGAAGTGCGCGAGCAGCGCCTCGCGATAGTTGGGGCGGCAGACCCGATCGCCGATCGAGTTGACGTTGAGCACGACGTCGCTCAGCCCGTACGATTGGAGCAGATCCCAAGCTAGCGCAATCGCCTCAACGTCGGCTTCGGGACCCTTGTAGCCGATGCACTCGACGCCGAACTGGTGCGCTTGCCGGTACCGCCCGGCCTGCGGGCGCTCGTACCGAAAGATCGGCCCCACGTAGTAGAGGCGTTGCGCGCCGGTCGCGAAGAGGTTGTGCTGCAGCGCGGCCCGCATGACGGGCGCCGTCCACTCGGGGCGCAGCGTCATGCTGCGTTCGCCCTTATCGAGAAACGTGTACATCTCTTTTTCGACGATATCGGTCGTTTCGCCGACGCCGCGGACGAAGAGCTCGGTCGCTTCGAAAATAGGCGTGCGGATCTCGCCATACCCATAGCGATGGGCGAGCGCGTGAATGCGCGCTTCGAGCTCCTGCCAGCGCCCGGAGAACGGCGGGATGAGGTCCTGGGTGCCGCGCGGGGCGGCGATCTTCGATGCCATGGCTTGAGCCCTGTTCGCAGAGCCGCCCGGTATTCTTGCCAAACGCCGCCTCGTCGTGATGGGTGGGCGTGCGCGTGCTGCCGATTCTCGCCGCGACGCTCGCGATCGCATCGCTGCCGGCGGATACAACTCGCTCGCTGCTGGCCTCGACCGCGGCCACGCTGCTGGAAAGCGCGCCCTTCATTCTTGCCGGCTCGGGACTGCTTGCGGTCTCGAGGCGGTGGGGTGCGCGGCTGGTTCCGTACCTCGGATGCGGGTGCGGGGCGGGACCGGTCGCGCGATCGCTGCCGGCGGCGATTGCCGTCGCCTTGGCGTTCGGGCCGCTCGTCGCCGGTGCGCGGCTCGCAGCGGCGATGCTCGTCGCCCGCGCCGTCGATCGAACGGGGCGCGAATGCGGTCACGCGCGCGCTCCGTTGGCGCAGTTACAAACCATCGTGCCGTTCGGCGTTGCCGCCGCGATCGCAGGCGAACTCATCGCGCCGCGATTGACGCTCGCACACCTTCCACACGCGCTCGCGTTTGCGGGCGGAGCCGTTCTCGGAGCCGTCGGCACGGCCTGCGCGCTCGGCGCCGCCGGCTTTGCCGGCGCGTTGCGGACCAGCGCGCCGCTCGTGGCGGCGGGCTTCTTGTGCACGTCCGGGATCGCCGATTTGCGCCTGGCACTACGAGTGCGAACGCACGCGCCCGACACGTCGCACGACGCGTGCGCGTACGTCATCGGCGCGCTTGCCTGTGGGCTCGTTGCCGTTCGTCGCGGCGACGCGCTGGTGCATCCGCACTTCACGTTCGCGCTTGCATGCAGCGCGATCGCCTTCGCATCGCTCGCATGGCGGCATCGCGCGCGCCGCGCACGATACGTCTGGCTCGCGCCCGCGATCATGTTCGCGGGTGCGGTTCTCGGCGCGCCCGCGCCAACGTACCGCGCGAGCGAAACGACGTTGAGCGACGCATTCCCCGGCGAAGTCGTGGATTTTACCGGCGAGGTAACGCGCAGCGGCGCCGCCGTCTCGCTCGTGCGCTACGCGATTACGTGCTGCCGCGCGGACGCCGCGCCGATCGTCCTGCGTTTGGAATCGTCGCCGCGCGAAACGCGCGGCTGGATGCGCGCTCGCGGCACGCTCGTCAACGCACCCGACGGATTGCGCCTGCGCGTTGCAAGCGCCGAGCGGATCGCGCCCCCAGCCGACCCGTTCGTTTACCGCTGAGGGCGCGCGTGGGAAGTTGAAATGCAGTTGACAATATCGCACGTGCGATATAGTATAACAAACAATAGCGCATTTGAGATATGTCTGGAGACATTCGTGCTTGGTACCTCAGAAGACCGCGCTCACCCGCTGGGTGCCAGCGCATTTCATATCCTACTTGCGTTGGCTGACGACGAACATCACGGCTCGTACATTGCCGACGAGGTCGAGCGGACTACCAACGGCGCCATTCGCCTAATGCCCGGGGCGCTCTATCGTTACCTCAAGCAAATGTCGAACGATGGCTGGATCATCGAAAGTGACACCGACGACAACGACGGTCGCCGCAAATACTACCGCCTGACGGCGCGCGGCAAACGCGTCGCGCAGGCCGAAGCGCAACGACTCGATCGCCTCGTGCGTATCGCGCGGACTCGCCGTCTTCTGCCGGTGCTTGAGTGAGCGACCCGGCGATGCACCCATTGCTGCGCTTTGCGCTCTGGTCCTGTCCACGCGACTTTCGCGATAGGTACGGAAACGCCATAGCTCGAGACGCGTCGGAACGCCGGATCTCGTTCGTCCTGGTCGCGCTCGATTTGATCTACCAAGGCAGCGTCATGCGTGCCGAGAGCGTGGCGCGGGATATTGCCTATGGAGCGCGTACGCTGGCACGATCGCCAACGTACACGATCGTTGCGGCAATTGCCATTGCGCTCGCAATCGCCGCGAACGTTGCGGTTGTCAGCGTGCTCAACGGCATTTTGCTGCGCCCGTTACCTTATCCAAGTGCCGAGCGGATAGCCTCCGTTACCTCAGGCGCACAAAACCTAACGAACGCGCCGTTTTCGTATCTCGACGCGCGCGACCTTGGTGCGGCGACGGGCAACACACTGCAGGCCTTTGGCATCTCGTCGCCCGACGCCACCGCGACGCTGAGCGGAATCGCGCGGCCCGTCATCCTGCAAGGGAACGATGTCGATGCGGGCTACTTTCGCGTGCTCGGCGCACGTGCGGCACTCGGGCGCGTTTTCTTAGCGTCCGACCTCGGTACGCATCACGTCATCATCTCCGACCGGCTGTGGCGCACGTTTTTCAACGCGAACCCCGCCGTGCTCGGTCGCACGATGCAACTCGACGGTGCGACCTATTCGATCGTCGGCGTCATGGGAGCGCGGTTTCGCGACGTGACGCCGATCGGTCTCGTGCGGCGAGACTATTGGACCGCTGCCGATCCGCAAGTGCAAAATAATCTCTTTCGCGGCACTATTACCTATAACGGCTGGGCATTGCTGCGTTCGGGCACCTCCTTCGCTTCTGCCCAAGCCGACGTCGACCGCGCAATGAGCGAAATCGTTCGGCGCTACCCCGTCGTTCACGAAGGTTGGGGTAAGCCGCTCCTTCGTCCAGCGCTGGAAACGATCGTGGCCCCCGTTCGCAGTATGCTCTGGCTCCTCTACGCGACGGTTTTGCTGCTGCTGATCATCGCCTGCGCTAACGTGATAAACCTGACATTGACGCGAGCCACAACTCGTAGAGGCGAATTCGCCATTCGTGGCGCGCTTGGTGCCTCACGCACGCGACTGGCCGCACAGCTTTGCTCCGAGACGGCACTCCTTTCGGCGATCGGCGGAGTAGCAGGACTTGCGCTCGGCTGGGGAGCGCTGCGAATCTTTAGCTCGGCTGCCTCACGGATATTGCCACGTTGGGAAGGCGTACACGTCGACCTGTCGGTCCTCGGTTACGTCGTCGGCGTACTCGTGCTCACCACTATAGCTACCGGAATTATTCCGGCGCTCTCCTCGCGGCACACCCTGGTGGCCGGCTTGAAAGCCGCAGGCCGATCCGGCGACGTTGCCGCATCCAAAGCGCTTCGTTCTAGCTTCGTAATTGCCGAGATCGCGTTGGCCCTCGCGGTCGTGCTCTCCGCCGGGCTGGTGGTGCGCAGCTTTATCGCGCTGATGCAGGTCCCGGTCGGTTTCGACGGCCAGAATCTCTATGCAGCCGACGCACCCGGTCTGCCGAGCTCGCGCTATCCAAGCCACGAGGCCGGCTTGCGCGCTGTAGACCGTATCGCAATGCAGTTGCAGGGCATACCCGGCGTGCAGGCCGTCGCCATTACATCCGGGCCGCCGTTCCTGGCTGAGGAGAATACCTACACGAGTTTTCCGGATCATTTGGCGTCGGAGCCGGTTGACTTAAACGTGGTCTCAGCGCGCTATTTCAAAACTATGCGCATCCCGCTGTTACGTGGCCGCGATTTTGATCAGCGCGATCGGCTTACATCCGAACAAGTTGCGATCGTGAACGCGGCCTTCGCCCGCCGTTACTTTGGCACGCTTGAGGTGCTGGGGCGAACGTATCACCCGCATATCGGCTGGAAAGGCCGGGAGATCCGGACAATCATCGGCGTCGTCGGCGATACGCGGAACAGTTTCCACGCACCGATTGCGCCCGTGCAATATCTCACCACGAAGCAGGTTCCCGGCATATTCGCCCAGTTCGTGATCCGGACGAACGGGCAAGACGGTGAACTAGCACAGGCGGTCGCACGCGCGTACGGTAATGTCGATCCACTCTTCCCCGCGCCGAGCGTTCGGGCGTATCGGCAACTCTTTAGTGAGGACGCTGGAAGCGCACGGGTCGCGGCGATGCTCTTCGGCGTGTTCGCGCTGATCGCGCTCGTATTGGCTTTGGCGGGGATCTATGCCATAACGACATACGGTGTGGAGCAGCGCACGCGCGAATTGGGTGTCCGAAAAGCGCTCGGCGCAAGCGATCGCGCAGTTCTTGCCGATGTCTTGATTGGCGCGCTGCGGATAAGTGCGTTCGGCATTGCCCTGGGACTGGCCGTCGCGGCTCTTGGCGCACGACTGCTGACGACGATCCTCTTCCAAACTTCGCCGTTCGACCCGCTGACGTTCGGGGCCGCGATCGCACTCGTGGTCCTTTCGAGTCTATTTGCGGCGTACGTGCCCGCGCTACGCGCGACCCGCGTGCAGCCGGCGATAGCTTTGAGCTATGAGTAACGTCGTTCAACCGCGATCGGTAACGCCAGCCGCCCCGATGGACGTGGCGCGCGAGCGCCGTCGCGCGATACCGAAATCCTTGTATGCCCTTGCCGCAATTGCGCTGCTCGTTGGTCTCACGCTTTGGGCCGTGAACTCTCTTTCAAAGGCCGGCTCCGCCGGCACGGCCGTCGATAAGTCAACGTTGGTCACCGATGTAGTACGGCGCGGCACGTTCGTACGATCGGTGACTGCACAGGGCGTCTTCGCGCCCGAGCGCGTGCGCGTCGTCTCGGCGGCACAGAGCGGCGTCGTTGAGCAAGTCTTGCTAAAGGCCGGCACATTTGTCGAGTCCGGTTCGGTAATCGCGCGCATGGAAAATCCGCAGATCGAAGCAGCAGTGACCCAAGAACAGGCCGCCCTGCAAGTGGCGCAAGCCAACCTTGCCAGCGCCAAACAGCAAGCTCGCGCGGCCGTTTTGACTGCGCAAACGGCATTCGCCGACACGCAGGCGCAGATGCAGCAGGATCATTTGCAGGCCGAATCGTTTGCATCGCTCCACCGCCAGGGCTTGATCAGTACAGTCGATTACCAGAAGGCGGCGATTGAAGCCGCGAAGAGCAGCAACGATCTCCGCGACAGTCGCATACAGATCGGGGTAAGCGCGGCCGATGCGCAAGCGAAGGTCGCGGCAGCGCAGGCACAGGTGGAGCAGACGGCGGCGGTGCTTGCCGCCGAAGGTGCGCAGGTCGCGTCGCTCACCGTGCGTGCCGCCTCAAGTGGCATCGTGCAATCGGTCGATGTCGATCCAGGTGCGAGCATCGCACAGAACACTGAAATCGCACGCGTGGCCGCCATGCACGATCTCAAAGCAATTCTGCAGGTCGCCGAGAGCGACGTGCATCCTGTTACGATCGGCATGCCGGTTCGAATCGACACCGGTAACGGCATCATCATGGGCCAGGTTATGCGCATCGCGCCAGCCGCGCAGAACGGAACGGTCGCCGTTGACGTGACCTTCCGTCGTCCACCGCCGCCGGGCTCGCGCCCCGATGCCAACGTCGACGGCGCGATCGAGATCGCGTCGGTGCGGAATGCGCTCTCGATCGTGCGCCCGGCCGGCGCTTCCGACAACAGCACAATCGATTTGTTCAAGGAGATCGACAACGGCAAGAGAGCCGTGCGCATTCGCTTGCGCCTGGGACAGGGATCGAGTAACCGCGTGCAAGTGCTCTCCGGCCTCGAGCCGGGTGACGTGGTGATCGTCTCGGACATGTCCGGCTACCTCAACCAGCCCGAAGTCACGCTGAACTAAAGGAGATGAACTATGGCGCTTGTTGAACTTCAAGACCTCGGGAAGAGCTTTCTTACCGACGAAGTCGAGACCCGGGCGTTACGCGGCGTCACGTTGCAGATCGGCCGCGGCGAATACGTTGCAATCCAAGGACCGTCGGGCTGCGGAAAATCGACGTTGCTATCGATCATCGGCCTTCTCGACGTGCCCACCGGAGGGAAGTATTTCTTGGATGGAACGGCCGTGGAGCAATTAAGTTCAGGCGAGCGTTCTCGAATCCGCAATCAGGCAATCGGCTTTATTTTTCAGAGTTTCAATTTGATCGGCGACCTCTCGATTTACGAGAATGTGGAGTTGCCGCTGGTGTACGCCGGTATGACGAAAGGCGCACGCCGTACGCGGGTGGCCGAAGTCCTCGAGCGCGTGCGAATGTCCCACCGCGCCAAGCACTACCCGATGCAGCTCTCGGGCGGCGAGCAACAGCGCGTGGCAGTGGCGCGCGCTCTCGCTGGCGACCCTGCAATCATGTTGGCCGACGAGCCAACCGGCAATCTCGATACGCGCAATGGGGAGGCCGTTATGGAGCTGCTGCGCGAGCTGAACGACTCAGGCTCGACGATCGTCATTGTGACGCACGATTCACGCTTCGCCAAACACGCCAAGCGCACGATCTGCCTCCTCGATGGGCAGCTGGTCAACGGGCCGCTTTCGGTGATGGCCGGCTAAGGGTCGTCGACTGACTCGTTGCGGTTTAGTAGTGAGGCGCGTGTCGGGACTCGGGTGCGATGACATTCACACGAAAGATCACCGGACGTGCGCCAGGTGCGGATAAACGCAACGTATCGCGGCCGATTCGTTTTGTCACATAGCCGCCTTGAACTCCTCGCATCCACATCACACCGATGCGCGGCGCCAGTATGGTCGGGTCGGCGTTGGCAACTCGCCAGGTGCGGCCGTCGCGCATCGCGACGAGGACCGAATCTCCGAGCGGCACCGCGATCGTGCGGCCCTTCTGCGCGGTTGACAATTGAACCGCGGCGCCCGCGTGGTTCCGCAGCGGCAAAGCGAGCGTGGCGGCGAGCGTAGCTAGCGCAAGCATCATCATACCGTTACTACGTAGTACGGACGGAAAACGTTCTTAAGACGGCGAGTCTTTCGTGCGCGGCTCGAGCAGTTCGATCGGAATGCCGTTGGGATCTTCGACGAACGCGATCGCGCGCGTGCCGCCCGGCGACTTGTAGACGTCCTTGAGAATCTTTACGCCGCGATCGCGCAGACCGCCCACGTAGGTTTGCAGATCGCCCTCGACCTCGAGTGCGAGGTGTTCGTAGCGATTCCCGAGTTCGTATGGCGGGTGTTCTTCGAGATCGTAGACCAGCTCGATGTACGCATTCCAATCGTTCCCGACAAACGCCATGTCGGCGTTGCCGGGATAATGGTACGGACCGTCGAGCAGCTTCATTCCGAGCTTCTGGGTATAGAAGTCGATCGTCGCCTGCATGTCGTTAACGAAGATCGAGGTATGCAAAAAACGCGGCATGCGGCTAGTATACCCGTTTGCGCGCATGTGGTCCGTCCTTCGACAAGCTCTGTCCTTCGACAAGCTCTGTCCTTCGACAAGCTCAGGATGACAAGGGAAAGGGGGGTGTTGCTGCGGGTTAGTGGAGGAAGTAGCGGTGGGTTGAGAAGACGAGGGAGACGCCGAGGCGGTCGGCGGCGGCGATTACTTCGGCGTCGCGTACCGACCCCTCGGGGGCGATGATCGCGGTAATGCCGGCGGCGGCAGCGGCTTCGAGTCCGTCGGCGAATGGGAAGAACCCGTCGCTCGCTAGTGCGGCGCCGGCGGCTTTCGCGCCGGCTCGAATGCCGGCGATCTTCACCGCGCTCACGCGATTGGTTTGGCCGGCGCAGATGCCGTGCGTCGCGCCCCCTCTGACGATGACCACGCCGTTACTCTTCACGTGGCGCACGATGTCCCATGCAAAGGCGAGATCGTGCCACTCCTGGGCGAGCGGTTCGCGCGCGCTCACCGTGCGCCAGGTTTCGGGCGCGAAATGCGGATCTTCTTCTTCGGCCAGCACGCCGCCAAGCGCGCTGCGTACGCGCAATTCGCGCTGCAATTCTTCGGGGGCGGCTGCATCGAACCGCATGATTCGCAGATTTTTTTTCTTACGCAATAGAGCGAGCGCGTCGTCGTCGAATTCCGGTGCGGCGACGATCTCCAAAAAGAACTGCGCGAGCGCCTGCGCGGCTTCGAGGTCGATGCGCGCGTCGACGGCGATGATCCCGCCGAACGCCGAGACCGGATCGGCATCGAGCGCGTCGCGAACGGCTTTGCCCACGCTCGAACGCTGCGCGACGCCGCACGGCACCGTGTGTTTGACGATCGCGGCGCGCACGAAACGTTCGTGCTCGGAACCGAAGCGGGCCCCGAACGGCGCACGCGCCAGCAGTCGGAGGGTCGCGTCGAGATCGAGCAGGTTGTTGTAGCTGAGCGCCTTGCCGTGGAGCTGCTTGGGCAAACGCTCGGGGCGCGCGAGATAAAACGCCGCGCGTAATTGCGGGTTGGTACCATAGCGCAGCCGCTGTTCGAGCGGCAGCGTCAACGTCAGCGAACCCGGCAGCTCGCTCGGTAGGAGTTCGCCGTCGCTCGCGAGATAGTGGGCGATCGCGGCGTCGTATTCGGCGGTTCGCTCGAACGCGGCGATCGCGAGCAGGCGGCGTGCGTTCGCATCGAGCCCCCCGTTGGAAAGCGCGGCGAGGTAGGCCGCGTAATGCGACGGATCGCTCAAGATCGTGACGTCGTGAAAGTTCTTGGCGGCGGCGCGCAGCAGCGAGACGCCGCCAATATCGATCTGTTCGATCGCTTCCGAGAGCGTCGTTCCATCTTTGGCGACGGTGGCCTCAAAGGGATAGAGGTTGACCACGAGCACGGAAAGATCGGCGATGTGATAGTGCTCGGCCTGCGCGTTATGGTCCGAGGCGGCGCGGTCGCGCAAGATCGCTCCGAACACTTTGGGATGCAGCGTTTTCACGCGACCGCCGAAGAGCGCCGGAAAGCCGGTCAGATCCTCAACGTCGCGCGCGTCGATGCCCGCTTCGGCGAGAAACGTCCGCGTGCCGCCGGTCGCGTAGATCGAGTAGCCGCGCTCGACGAGCGCGGCCGCCACCTCGGCGGCACCCGTTTTATCCGAGAGTGAGAAGAGCGCCGCTTTAGGCAAGGGCAGGCTCCGGTTCGCGGTCGCGCGCCGTAAGTTCCGCGGAGATCAGCGTGCTGATTCCGGCTTCGCCCATCGTGACGCCGTACATACGATCGGCCAGCTCCATCGTCTGTTTGTTGTGCGTAACGATGATCATCTGCGAGTCGCTCGCCAGTTCGCGCACCATCTTCGAGAAGCGCTCGACGTTGGCGTCGTCGAGGGCCGCATCGACTTCGTCGAGCAGATAGAACGGCGCCGGACGCACGCGAATGAGCGCGAAGATCAGGGCCGCGGCCGTCATCGCGCGTTCGCCACCCGAGAGCGTCGCGAGCGGCATCAGCTTCTTGCCCGGCGGTTGAATCGAGATCTCGATGCCGGTCTCCGAAAGATTGTCGGGGTTCGTCTGCCACATCTTTGCCAGACCGCCCGGAAAGAGCTTGGCGTAGATATCGGTGAAGGCCTCGGAGACCGCATTGAAGGTCTCGTTGAACTGCACTTGCGTCTGCGCCTCGATCTCGTGGATCGACTGCAGCAGCGTTTCGCGCGCCCGCGCCAGATCGTCGAGCTGTTCTTTGAGGAAGGCCTCGCGCGCGCCGAGTTCGTCTCGGTCGGTCTCGGCGTTTAAGTTCACGTTCGAAAGACGCGCCAAATCTTCGCGCAAACGCGGCAATTCGTCGGCGATTGCATCGGGCTCGTCTTTGTAGCGCCCCTCAACCTCGCGGCACTCGTCTTCGGTCGCCGGATTCTGCGCGAACTGCGAAACGAGCATCCCGAGTTCGGCTTCGATCTCGGCCAAGCGCGTACGGTAGCGTTCGCCGCCCGCGGCCGCTTCGCGCTCCGCGATCTCGGCCGTGCGCACGTCAGATTCGAGCGACGTAAGCCGCTCGCTCATCGTCTCGCGCTCTTTGCGCGCGGCGTCGAATTGCGCGTCGGCCTCGCGAACCGCCGTCCGCAGCCGTTCGAGCTGCGCGCTTGCCGTGTCGGTCTGCGTGACGAGGTCGCCGATTTCGGCGAGCATCGTCTCCCGCGCGGTTCGCGCGCGCTCGCCGTCCGCATCGATAATGCCCAACCGCGCCTTCGCGCCGTCGCGCTCCGCACCCAGCGCCGCGAAGCGCTCGCGCAGGTCGCCGGCCTCCGAAGCGGCCTGCGTCTGCACGCCTTCGGCGCGCGCGATAGCCTCGCGGGCCTGTGCGAGTTCGGCTTCGAGCCGAACGCGATCTTCATCGCTGCGCAGCTCTCCGGCGCCCGCGCCCTCGAGCTCCCGCTCGCGCAGGCGGGCCGCTTGCGCGGCGGCGTGCAATTCGCTCACGCGCGATCGCGCGAGCTCGTACTCGGAGCGCATGCGCTGCGCGTCGGATGCGAGATTGCTCATTTCGCCGCGCATTTCGGTGAGCGAGACTTCCGCGCTGCGCGATGCTTCGTTGGCCGCTTCGCGTTCGGCAAGCGCCGATTCGCCGCGCACGCTCGCCGCCGTAACGGCGGTTTCCAGCGACGCCAAGTTGACGCGCATCTCGATGAGCTGCTCGCGCAGGGTCTGCGCCTGCACGCGCCGGGAAAGAATCGACTTCTCGCGGCGATAACGACCGCCGGTGATCGCGCCGCCGCCGGTGATCTGTTCGCCCGAAAGCGTGACGATCGTGTCGCGGAAGCCGCGATTGCGCGCGAGATAGATGCCGGTCTGCAGCGTGTCGACCACGAGCACGTTGCCGACCAAGAAGCGCACGACGCCTTCGTACTGCGGCTGGGTGCGAATCAGCGCGTGCGCGTACTCGATCACGCCGCGCACGCCGCGCAAGTCCGCCGTCAGTTCCTTACCGGGCCGATTTGCCAGCGTGTCGAGCGGCAGAAAGGTCGCGCGCCCGCTCTCCTTTGCATTCAAATACTCGATCGCGCGTTCGGCATCTTCGGAATTGCTCGTGATGATATTCGAAAGCCGCGCGCCGAACGCCACGTCCATCGCGCGCGCGTATTGTTCGTCGGTCGTGATGAGGTTGCTGACGATGCCTTCGATGCCGCGCAGCTCTCCGCGCTGCCACGCCTCAACCACGGCGCGGGTGCCCGGAACGTGTCCCTCGAGCGACGCCTCGAGTTCCTCGATCGTGTGCAGCCGCGATTCGGCGGCTTTAAGTTCGCCCGAATAATCGCGCGCCGCGGTCATCGCGTGCGCGAGTTCGCCCTGCGCCTGCGCCATCGCACGTTCCGCGTCTTCGAAGCGTCCGCGCGCGCCGAGCAGCGTCGTCTCGAGCGAGGTGAGATGCGTCTCGCGCTCGGCGTGTTTGTGCAGCGCGGCGCCGGCCGCGATCTGCATCTGGTCCGCGCGGCCGTTGGCGGCTTGAGCTTCGCCCTCGAGGCGTTCGGCCTCGGCGCGCGCGTGCTCGCCTTGGGCGCGGCGTTCCGCTTTTTTCGCGGCGAACTCGGCCGCCGCCGATTCCACTTCGCGCAGCTTGGTAAAGATCGCATCGAGCTCGCCGCGCGCGCCGGAGAGTTCGGTCTGCGCGGCTAGTTCGCGCTCGCGCGCCGATTCGAGCGCGCCCGCGAGCGGCTCGATGCGCGCGTTGAGGCCGGCGATACTCGCGGCGAGCGTCTCGCGCTCGGCCTGCACGCGAGCGACGTCTTCGGAGGTCTGCGTGCTCTGCGACTCCAGCGCTTCGCGCCGCGCTAGGGCGCCGGCGTAATCGGCTTCGAGTCGCGCGAGCTGCGCGCGAAGCTGCTGGCTGTGGGTGCGAAATTCCTCGAGTGCGAGTTCGTGCTGGTAGACGCTCGTGCGCAGGGCGGCGTGATCGGCGCCGAGCGAGGCCGATTTGGCGGCCGCCGCGCCGCGCACTTCGTCGTTTTTCTCGAGGTCTACGCGGAGACGATCGCGTTCCGCTCGCCGCGACGCGCTGGCGCGAATGTACGCCAGGATCTCGATGTCGCGCACGCGCGCGCTCAATTTCCGATAGCGCTTCGCGCGGCGCACCTGCGTGTCGAGTTCCGGAATGCGGCGCTCGAGCTCCTGGATCAAGTCGTTGATGCGAATGGCGTTGGCCTCGGTCTGTTCGAGGCGGCGCATCGACTCGTTTTTGCGCGCGAGAAATTTCGCGATGCCGGCGGTCTCTTCGAAAAGCGCGCGCCGATCGGCCGGCTTGCTGGTTAAAATCGCATCGATCTGCCCCTGCGAGACGATCGAATAGCTGCCGGGTCCGAGGCCCGTGCCCATCAACAATTCCAAGATGTCGCGCAGACGGCACTGATTGCGATTGATGAAGTATTCCATCTCACCCGCGCGATAGGCGCGGCGCGTCAACTCGACTTCCGTGTAATCGATCGGCAGCGTGCGATCCGAGTTATCGAACGTGAGCGAGACCTCGGCCAGGCCGAGCGGCTTGCGTTTTTCGTTGCCGGCGAAGATGACGTCTTCCATTTTGCCCGAGCGCAGACTCTTGCTGCTCGTCTCGCCCAGCACCCAGCGAAACGCGTCGATCAGATTCGATTTTCCCGATCCGTTCGGACCGACGATGGCCGTAATCCCGCCCGAAAAATCGAGCGTGGTGGATTCGGCAAAGGTCTTAAAACCAAACGTCTTGAGTCTCTTTAATTTCATACTCGTGCCTGTAGGGTGGTTAGTGCTTGGGTCGCGGCCGCTTGCTGGGCGTCCTTCTTCGACGGACCGCTGCCGGTTCCGAGCAATTCGCCGTTCACGCTTACGGTAGCGGTAAAGCGTCGCTCGTGCGCCGGGCCTTGGCCTTCTTCGCGATAGACCGGCATGCAGGCGAAACGCTCTTGTGAGAGCTCCTGAAGCTGGGTCTTCGAGTCGGCGAGATTGGCGGTGGCGTGATCGACGAACGCGATGTGTTCCCGCACGACGAAGTCGCGCGCGGGCTCGAGTCCGTACGTTCCGTAGACCGCGGCGATAAACGCTTCGAAGCAGTCGGCCAGGATCGAGGTACGTTCGGTGCCGCCGTGGGCTCGCTCGCCGGCGCCGACGTGCAGCAATTCGCTAAATCCCAGCCGGCGCGCGCTCGTTGCGAGCGATCGATCGCTCACGATCGCGGCCTTGCGCTTGGCGAGCGTGCCTTCTTTATCGTCGGGGTAGTTCGCATAGAGCCAGCCGGCAACGATCGCGCCGAGAATCGCGTCGCCGAGAAACTCCAACCGTTCGTTGCTCGGGATTCCGCCTTCGCGCGCCGCACTTTCGTGCACGAAGGCCGGTTCGAGAACCTCGAGGGCTCCGGACGGCAGATTCGCAACCTCCAGCAACGCCCGCATGCGGCGCCGACGGCTTTCGCCCGCCACCTGCAGCTACTGCTTGAGCTTGCCGAAAACGAGCACGCTGTTATGCCCGCCGAACCCGAAGCCGTTGGAGAGCGCGACGTTCACCGTCGCCTTGCGGGCCACGTTGGGCACGTAGTCGAGCGTGCACTCGGGATCGGGGAATTCGTAATTGATCGTTGGCGGCATGATGTCGTCGCGCACGGCAAGCACCGTTGCGATGCCTTCGATACCGCCGGCCGCACCGAGCGCGTGACCGTGCATCGATTTGGTCGAACTCACCGCAACGCGCGGTTCCGGACCGAAGACGCGCGCGATTGCGGCCGATTCGGCGACGTCGCCGAGCGGCGTGGAAGTGCCGTGCGCGTTGATGTAATCGACGTCGCCGGCGGCAATGCCCGCGCGCGCGAGCGCCCGCTGCATCGCGAGTTCCACGCCGCGGCTCTCCGGATCGGGCGCGACGAGGTTGTATGCATCGGAGGATTGCCCGTATCCGAGTACCTCGCAATAGATGGTCGCGCCGCGCCGCCGCGCCAGTTCGTACTCCTCTAGAATCAGAATCCCGGCGCCCTCGGCGAGTACGAAGCCGTCGCGCTGCTTATCCCACGGCCGGCTGGCTTTGGTCGGCTCGTCGTTGCGGGTCGAGAGCGCTTTCATCGTGCAGAAACCACCCAGCGCCAGCGGCGAGATCGTCGCTTCGGTGCCGCCGGCGACCATCGCGTCGCAGTCGCCGTTGACGATGTAATTGTAGGCGGTGATGATCGCGTCGTTCGCCGACGCGCAAGCGCTGGCCACCGAAAAGAACGGACCGCGAAATCCGTACTGCATCGAGATGTGCGCCGGCGCCGCATTGGCCATCAGCATCGGAATAAAGAAGGGCGTCACTTTCGCCCAGGTTCCGTTCTTATTGGCAATATCGGAATTGTGCCAGAACGTGAGGATGCCGCCGATCCCCGTGCCGAGCACCGAGCCGACCCGTTCCTTAAAAGCCTCGTCGTCGGGCAGGCGCGCATCTTCGATCGCCTCGCGGGCCGCGACCAGTGCGTACTGCGCGAAGCGATCCATTCGCTTGGACTCTTTTTTCCCGATCAGCGTCTCACCGTCGAAGTCTTTGACTTCGGCGGCAAAACGCGTCGAAAAATCGCTCGCATCGAACGCCGTGATCGGGCCCATGCCGCTCTCGCCGGCGACCAGCCGGCGCCAGAACTCGCCGGTACTATTTCCCAGGGGCGTCACGGCCCCGAGGCCGGTGACCACCACGCGCCGCCGGGCGGGGCGTGCATTCATCGAATCGTCCAAAACGCACCTGAGTTACGGCGACCCGGGACGGGAACCTCTCGGGAGAGGCGGCGAGCGAGCGGTTTCCTGCGAACAAACGCGGCCCTCATCGCGTTTTAACCAGGACGAGCGTCGGCAACTGTTCCGGCTCGCACCTCAAAGGAGTCCCGCAGAATGAACAAACTCCACACGGCACTGCTCGCCACGGCTTTCGGGCTCGGCTCCGTCGCATCGATCGGCCTGCACCAGGCTCAGAATCCGACGGCCGGTTCCGCCGGCCTCCTCAGCGCCGGCGCATCGATCGCGCTCGCCGACGAGGGCGACAATCACGGCGACCACGGCGACCAGCAAGGCGACCAGGGCAACCACAAGGATCGCGGCCATCACCGCGGCCATCGCAATAACAACAACAATTGCGGCTATTACGGGAATAACTGCAACAACAATAATTACAATCGCTGCGGCAACAACAACGGCGAGAACGAAGACAACAACCGCGGCCGCAACAACTGCAACAACAACGGCGGCTATTACGGCAACGGCCGAAACGGCAATCAGAACGGCAATCAGACCGTCAGCGGCGTAATCGTCGGCGTCAGCGGCAACCAGGTCACGATCATGCAAGGTCTGCTCCACCGCATCACCATTAACGATCAGCCGGCGCTCGATCGCCAGGCCACGGGACGCATCGAGATCGGACGCTCGATCACGGCCTACGGCTACTACAGCAACGGCACGTTCTACGCAACGAGCATCAACTAGCCGCGTCGAAAGCAGTCATCGGGCGCCGGGCAATTGCCCGAGCGCCCGCCCTCCGCTTCGCCAAAGCCCTAAAACCGGTTTAGCGAAAACTTCTATTCACGGCAGGCCGCCCTGGAGACGACCGGCTATTAATACATAGGATGTGCAGCTCATTGCATCGTCCGTTCTCTTTCCGCCCAGCTATGGGCACGGTGCCGAAAAGGAACAACACGTGAGCGACCCCGGCGCATCACCAATCATCTCGTCCGTGCACTCCCTGAGCAGGGCGATATCGGCGCTCACGCGCGGCGAGAACGAACAGCAGCATTTTGAGCTTGCCGCGCAGCGCATCCAACATGCACTGTTGGACATCGCGATTCCGAGCGTACCCGGATTCGATATGGGAATGTGTGCCGAGCCGGCGCGTCTCGTGGGCGGCGACTATATCGATCTCTACAAGTCGCCGGCCGGCGCACTCGTCTTTGGCCTCGGGGATGCATCGGGAAAGTCATTGGCCGCCGCGCTGAATTCGCTGATGCTTCGCTATCTCGTGAGAGGACTCGTTCGAGCGCTAGACGCCGACGATCTCGTCTCGGTCGTTACGCATGCAAATGTCGTCTTGTATGAAGACATGGCCGATGATGATTTCATTACATTTCTACTCGGTGCGGTCGACTGCGATACGGGCCAACTTCGAGTCGTAAATGCCGGCCACGAACCGCCGTTGATTCTCGCCCGCGATGCGCAGGACACCATCACGCTCGATTGCCACGATATCGTCCTCGGTATTTCCGAAACGACGGACTATCGGCAAGAGGAGTACCTGCTCCGACCTGGCGACACGGCCGTCTTCTACACGGATGGACTCACCGAGGCGACCGACACACACGGTGAGATGTACACGATCGCCGGATTAAAGAAGGAACTCGTTCGTTCGCGCCATCTGAGCGCTCAAGATCTCGCGACGGCAATGTTTGAAGCGGTGAAATCCTACGCCGTGGCCCCGCTTCGCGACGATTCGACGATCTTTATCCTGCGACGGACGACGGTCTGAGACCAGCGCAAGGGCAGCCCCGATCGACCCAATGGGGACCTGCGACCTGCCGAGCGTCTTCGGCCGTTGACGCGAAGCGGCCCGGATGTTATAGTCTTGCGGCTATGTTCCAGTTCGATCTCCAGCTTTTTGCCTCAAAAAAGGGCGCCGGCTCCACTCGCAACGGTCGCGACTCCAACGCGCAGCGCCTCGGCGTCAAGCGCTTCGGCGGTCAGGTCGTGGTCGCGGGCAATATCCTGATTCGTCAGCGCGGCACCAAATTTTACCCCGGCGAGAACGTCGGCATCGGCAAGGACCACACGCTCTTTGCCTTGGTGGACGGCACCGTCGAGTTTGCGACGCATCGCAATCGCAAGCACGTGCACGTCCGCTCGGCGGCCGCCTAAGCTCGCTTCGATCGGAACGACGAACGTGAGGACCCTCAGGGTCCTCTTTCATTTGATGCGGAAGTAAGGTCGGCGTGCAATTTATCGACGAGGCCACAATCACGGTGGCGGCGGGCGGCGGCGGCGACGGCATCGTCGGCTGGCGGCGCGAGAAGTACGTGCCCAAGGGCGGCCCGGCCGGCGGCGACGGCGGGCACGGCGGCACCGTCTATCTCGAGGCGACCCCCGAGCTCTCCACACTGGTCGAGTTCCGCTTTAAGCGCCAGTTCGCCGGCGAAGCCGGCAGAGCCGGCGGCGGCTCCAACAAGTCGGGCAAGGCCGGCGAGGATCTCGTCATCTTCGTTCCGGTCGGCACGCTCGTCTACCGTACGCTCGACGAACAGCCCGAAGCCTTTCTCGTGGACCTCAAGACCGCCGGCGAACGCGTCGTCGTCGCCAAGGGCGGCCGCGGCGGCCTCGGCAACCAGCATTTTGCCACCAGCAAGCGCCAGGCGCCCCACTTCGCCGAGAAGGGCGAGCCCGGGCAGCGTTGCGCGCTGCGTCTCGAGCTGCGCCTGCTCGCCGATTGCGGCGTTATCGGTCTGCCCAACGCAGGCAAGTCGACGCTGCTCTCGGTCGTCTCCGCGGCCCGCCCGAAGATCGCCGACTATCCCTTTACCACCCTCGAGCCGCAGCTCGGCGTCGTGCGTATCTCCGAGGAAGAGTCGTTCGTTATGGTCGACGTGCCCGGATTGATCGAAGGCGCGCATGAAGGCGCCGGTCTCGGCGACCAATTCTTGCGTCACATCGAACGGACGCGCGTGCTCGTGCACCTGCTCGACGGCGGCAAACCGCTCGACGAGATTCTGCACGACAAAGAGATCATCGAACGCGAACTCGTCGCCTGGAATCCCAAACTCGGCGAGAAGCCGGCGCTGCTGGTCGTGAGTAAACTCGATCTCCCCGACGCGCAAGAGCGCCTCGGCGAACTGCGCGCCAGCTTCCCCGAGATTCGCGGCGTCAGCTCCGCCACCGGCGAAGGCGTGCGCGAGATGCTCTTCGCCGCGTGGAAGACGATTGCGGCGACGCCCCTGCCCGAGGTGGTCGTGCCGGAAGCGCCGCGCATCGTGCTCAAACCGAACGAGCCGTTTACGATCGCCAAGGACGACGACGTCTTCGTCATCGCCGGCGAACGCGTCGAACGCTTGGCGTCGATGACCGACTTCGACGCCGACGAGGGTCTCGCGCGCTTCGAACAAATTCTCGCGAAGATGGGCGTCGACAAAAAACTCCGCGAACTGGGCGCGAAAGAGGGCGACACGGTTCGCATCGGGGGCTTCGAGTTCACGTACTCGTGAAACTCGGAATCTTCGGCGGAACGTTCGACCCGGTCCACAACGCGCATCTGTTCGTTGCCGAATCCGCTCGCCGGCTCGAAGAGCTCGATCGGGTAGTGTTCGTTCCGACGAATCACACGCACTACCGCGACGGCGCGCGGGCGAATAGCGCGCACCGCTGCGCGATGATCCTCGGCGCGATCGCGAGCAATCGCCGTTTCGCGCTCGACGATACCGATCTGCGCGACGACGCCACCGGCTACACCGCCGATCTGCTGCCGCGGCTCAAGCTGAAGTACCCGGATGCGACGCTGACGTTTATCACCGGCGCGGATTCGCTCGCGAGCAATGCGTGGGTGCGCTTTGAGGAAGTCGTCGACGCGCTCGATGCCTTCGTGGTGGCGCCGCGCGCGGGAATCGCGATGGAAGCCGTCTCCCGCGCCATCGCCGTCTTGCCCCAGCGCCTGCGCGATCGCGTCAAAGCCTTGAACCTGCCGGAGATTCCCGAGAGCGCCACGCTGATACGCACGCTGCTCGCGCAAGGAAAGTCCGTGCGCTACCTCGTCCCCGAGCCGGTGTGGCAATACATCTCCGCCCACCATCTCTACGGTATCGCGGCCGCCGACGATGCGTAAGATGCTCACCGCGGCGATCGCGATGTTGCTCGCCGGCTGTTCCGGGGGCGGCGCACCCGGCGTACGCGCGGCGATGGATGCGTGTTCGCGCGGCGCGGCACACGTGGAAGTGCGCGATTCCGGCACCGTCGTTCGCGTGCTCGGCACGCGTGAATCGCGCAGCGGGCGCCACGAAGGGTTCGTCGTACGCCTCAACGGCATCGAACTGCGCGTGGAAGACAACGCGGATATAACCGGGCCGATCCCACTGCGCGCCGGCGAACCGATCGCGTTGCAGGGCCAATACGAATGTAACGACGGCGTCATCCATTGGACGCATCACGATCCGCGTTTTCGCCACCCGGCCGGCTACATCGAGGTCGGGGGAACGCACTACCAATGAATCTCGATCGAATCGTACTCGCGAGCGCATCGCCGCGACGGCTGGAACTGCTGCGTTCGCTCCACCTCGACGTCACGGTCGTTCCGAGCGCGTACGACGAGCCCGAGCATCCCGGCATCGCGCCGCACGAGCTCGCGGTCGCGCACGCGCGCAACAAAGCCGGCGACGTGCGCCGCGCCTACGCGCGCGACGTCGTCGTCGCGGCCGACACGGTCGTCGATGTAGACGGGCTCGCGTACGGTAAACCGAAAGATGCGCTGGACGCGCGACGCATGCTGCAAATACTTTCCGGACGCACGCATCGCGTGCACACCGCGTTTGCCGTGAGCGTGCCGCAGCGAGACGATCTCGTCGAAGCGTGCTCGAGCACCGCCGTCACGTTCTACGCGCTCGACGACGCGGAGATCGCACGGTACGTTGCCGGCGGCGAGCCGATGGATAAAGCCGGCGCGTACGGAATTCAAGGGTACGGCGCGACGCTGGTCGAGCGCATCGACGGAGACTTTTACACCGTCATGGGCTTTCCGTTAGCGAGATTCGTGCGGTCGCTGCGCCGCCTGGGTTTTACGTTCCCGGTAGCGAACCCTCACGCGAAGAGCCCCTAAGCTAGGGCGGGAGCGGACATCTTTACCTATCGGGACGAGCGGCGACTCTTTGCGGTAATCAGCGTGATTATCGTCATGTCGCTCGTTGCGCTGATCCAGGTAAGCGCCGCCCGCAGCGGCTCCGCGAGCCCGATCACCGTTGCCGGTACGACGGCCGCGGCACTCCTGGAGGGGGCCGCGAGCGCCGTCATCGGCGGCGTCCGCGCCGGCTCGCGCGGGCTCGTCGATCTACCGCAGCTCGAACGTGAAAACGGAGCGCTCCGCGCCGAAAATACGGCGATCGAGCAAGAGAATGCCCGCTTACACGAACAAGTCGTCGCCTACAGCCAACAGCTCGCGCTCGCGCCGCGCATGGCCGAATATCGCAATGCGATCGCTGCGCGGATCATCGGCTTTCCGCCGGAGAACGAAGTTCGCAGCGTCACCATCAACCGCGGAACGCGCAACGGCGTGAGCCGCGACGACGGGGTGCTGGCGGCCGGCGGTGTCGTCGGGCGGATCGTCGAGGCCGGGCCGTTCACGAGCAAGGTCGCGTTGATCACCGATTTCACCTCGAGCATTCCCGCGATCGTGCAGCGCGGCCGCTATTGGGGCATCGCCAAAGGGAACGCGGCGAGCGTGCGTCTCGAATACGTTTCGCAGGACGCCCCGCTGCGGGTCGGCGACCGCGTGGTCACGGGCGAGGCCCGTTCCTTTCACTCCGGTGCGCTCATCGGCACGATCGTCCGGATAGAGCGCTCGGATGCGAGCCTCTACGAAACCGCGATCGTCAAGCCCGCCGTCGATCTTTCGAGTCTCGACCGCGTTGTCGTTGTCCCGAAGTAAACCGCAGGAGACGCCCTTTACGGGTCCGGTCTGGTGGCGCGCGGGAATCTATCTCGCGGTAGCGCTGCTCGTCCAAGTCGAGTTGATGCATTTCTTCCGTTTCCGCGATGCCGAAGTGAGCTTGGTGCTGGTCGTCGTGGTCTGGTATTCGATTCGGGTGGATGCCAAGCGGGCCGCCGTCTACGGGCTGCTCGCCGGGCTCGGCGAGGATATTTTAGCGGCGCAGACCGGCGCCGCGTGGACGATCTCGACGACGATCACCGCGATACTCGCGGGCATGCTCTCGCGCGGATTCTTCGCCGACTCGATGCCGCTCGCGACGGCGATCGTTGCCATCGCGACGCTGATTCGCAGTCTGCTGTTTTGGATCGTGATGGCGCTCGAGGGCTATCCGCCCGGGTATGCGGCGCTGCACTTGCACCAGAGCCTGTGGCAGGCACTGCTCAACGCCGTCTTTGTGGCGGTAGTGATGCTCGCGCTGCGATATCGCGAAACGCTTTCGGCTCGATGATTCCGTATTACAAGCGCCGCAAGACGCCGTGGGAGCGCTCGCCGTTACGCATCGGGGCCTTTATCGCGGTAACCGTGTTCGCGCTCGGGGCGCTCCTGTTTCGCCTGATCCAAGTGCAGATCGTTCACGGGCAAGAGTACCGGCTCGAAGCGCAAGCCAACCAAGTGCGGTTGATTCCCGTTTCGGCTCCGCGCGGGTTGATCTACGGCCGCTACGGCAAAGTGCTGGTGCGTAGCCGCCCGTCGTTCGTCGTAGCGCTCATCCCCTCGGAGGTCAAAGACGTCGCGAGCGAGTTGCGCGTGCTCGCGCAGACGATCGGCATTCCTGCGGCGCAACTCGAACATCGCTTGCTGCATCATCACGGCGTCAACTACACCGACTTCGCGCAAGTCGCGACCTACGAACCCTACGGGCCGGTGATTTTGGCGAGCGATCTTTCCGTGGCCAAAGTCGCGCGCATCTCCGAGTTGCTCAACGATCTTCCGGGCGTCGATCTCGAGGCGCAGCCGATTCGCAACTATCCGTACGGCACGACGGCCTCGCATCTCTTCGGCTACGTGGGCGCGATCACCGCGGAGGAATACAAGACGTTGCGCCACCGCGGATACTCGCCGAACGACGTGGTGGGAAAGGACGGGCTCGAGTTTGCGTACGACCAATACTTGCGCGGGCAACCCGGAGGACAGCGGATCGTCGTCGATTCCCAAGGCCAGGTGGTTTCCGCCGTCAAGCTGCCCGCGAAACAGCCGGTGCCCGGCGACAGTTTGGTAACGAGTATCGATTGGCGCCTGCAGTCGATCGCCGACAAGGCGCTTGCGGACGGGATCAAGTCGTGGGGGCACGGCCGCAAACTCTCGGGCGCGGCGATCGCGATCGATCCCTACAGCGGCGCGATTCTGGCGCTCGCCGCTTACCCGAACTTCGACCCCAACGCGTTTGCAAGCGATAACTACAAGAAGATTTCGGCCTATCTCACCGATCCCGCCCAACCGCTCTTCGACGACGCGATCGCGGCCGCCACGCCGACCGGATCGACGTTCAAGATGGTGACCGGGTCGGGCGCGATCAGCGACGGCGTGGTGACGCCGACCGAGATCGTCTACGATTCCGGCGCTTGGAACTGCGGCGGCTACATCGCGCGCGACATCGCTTCGGGCGGGCTTGGGGACACCGCGTTCGTTCACGCACTCGCCGCGTCGTCGGACGGATATTTCTACCAAATGGCCTGGCGGCTCGGCAACAAGCGTCTGCGCAAATGGGCGCTCGCATACGGACTCGCACAGAAATCCGGAATCGATCTTCCCGGGGAGAACGCCGGGAATTGGCCGACCAACGCGTGGAGCATGAAGACCTTCGGCGTCCCGATGGAGCCCGCCGACGTGTGCTCGCTCGGCATCGGCCAAGGCGCCATGCAAGCCACGCCGCTCCAAATCGCCAACGTCGCCGCCACCGTCATCAATGGCGGCACGCTCTATCATCCGCGCATCGTGTGGCAGATTCGCGATGCGAACGGGAACGTCGTCAAGCGCTACGCGCCGTCGGTTTTCAAACACGTTCCGGCAACGCCGCAAGCCTTCGAAGCCGTTCGCCAAGGCATGGCGAAGGTGACCGATCCCGGCGGCACGGCGTACGGCCTCGCGATCCCCGGATTACATTACTCCGGCAAGACCGGCACGGTAGAAACGGCCGGCGGATCGGGACCGAACACGACGTGGTTCGTCTGCTGGGCGCCGACCGATCGGCCGAAGTTCGCGATGGCCGTTTTTGTCGACCGTTCCGGCGGCTACGGCGCGAGCGTGGCCGCGCCGATCGCGCAGAGTATCTTGTTGAAGTACTTCAAGAAAAAACTGTAGGGTGGGTTTCGGGCGCGCCTGCGAACGCGCGCTCGAGCGCGGCTCGCAGCCCGGCGTCGGTCTCTTCGGCGGTTGCGGCGCGCAGGATCTCGCGACTCCAATCGTTTCCAACCAGCGCCAAACGCTCGATCATTTCGCGCCGCTCGGCGAGGCTCAGATTCGTCAGCGATTCGTCGACGAGTGCGGGCCACGCCGTCGCACCGCTCGTTGCGCCGGGTGCGGGCGCAACGGTTTCGCGCGCCGCATCCGGCCGCACTTTCGACGAGCGCACGAGCGACGAGCCGATGCCGAAGAGCAGCACGCCGACCAGGAAGACGACGCCGAGGGTGAGGCTCAGGGCTAGTCGACCGCGACGCGCGCCACGCCGCGCAGCTCTTCGACCACCGTCTGCAGCGATGCGTCGAGCGACCGATTGACGCTCGAGGTCAGCACGCGATGAAACTCCGGAATCGGCAGCGTTTCGAGCAGCGAGAAGACGCGCAGCAGTTCCGCGCGGTACGAGCCCAGCGCGTGCGTGCGGCCGGAGTCCGATTCGATCGAATCGCCGAGCAATCGAACGTACGCAATCCACGGCACGACCGCGCCCAACGGCGCCGTCTCGAGCGGCGCTACCAGCGCGCGCAACGCGGATACGTCGATCGAGCCGCTCAGCCGAACGGTTTCGCGCGCGCGTTCGCCGACGGCACCGGGTTGCGCGCGGGCGATCACGTCGTCGACGAGCGCGCGCAGGGCGTAACGGCTGTCGCGATCCTCGAGATCCTTAGCGGTTACCGTTAGGCGCGGAAGATGCAGGCGTACGAAAAGGCGATCGAGCGGCGCGCGCATCGTGCGCGCCGCCGTCTGCGCGTTGGCCTCAACGTCGGCACTCGCGGCGCCGACGCGGTGCGGAAAGAAGTTTTTGATGGCGAAAATGTGCTGCATGAGTCCGCCGGCATCGCTCTTCTCAAGCGTCCGGATCATCGCCGCGAGCTGCTCTTGCGAAAAATCGGTGAAGAGCGTCGGCGACGGGGCCACGTCTTCCACGGGAACGCCCGGCTCGGGAGCGCGCGCCGGTTCGGCTTGAGGCTCGGCGGCCGCCGCGCCGGTAACGGCTTCGGCCGCGGGCTCCGGCGCGAGCATCTCCTGCGCCGGCGGGTCGAACTGCGGAAAGATCTGCGCGATCGAGATCGGGGTACCGGCGGCGGTCGCTTCGAGCGAGGGTGAGGAGACGACGCGCAGCGTCGGCGCGGAGAGCGCCACCGATTTCGCGTCGTCCCAATCCACGACGACGCGCGTTTCGACCGCGGTGCCCGCCGCCAGCGGCGACATGACGATCATCTCCCAGCGTATGCGCAGCTCGAAGTTTGGATTGACGTCGGTGAGCATGAGGCCGCGCTGCGACCAGAGCTGTGAGGCGCCCAGGTCGTCGGCGACGTTTAGCCCGTTAATCGCCGTGCTGCCCGGAACGTAAACCGCGAGGTTCGACGGAATCGTTCGCACCGTAAGCTGCTCCGACGGTCCGTCGCCCGTGTTGTGAAGGCGCAATTCATAGGTAACGCGTTCGCCCGCGTTGACCAGATCGGCCGGGTTGCTGCGCAGCTCGGCGCCGGCGGTAAATTTTGCTTCCGCGAAGACGGGAATCTCGAGCGCATGGAATTGCACCGGACTCACGCCGCGCCCCGCGAGCGATCCCGCAAGCACGAGTACTCGCTCGCGTTTAGGCGCGCCCAGCAGACGCACCGTAAGGTGCGCTTCGTGCGTGGTATTCGCGGGAATGTCGCCAAAATGCAGCGAGCGCAGCTCTCGGCGCGCGTTCTGCGCCCGTTCGAGCGCGAGTTCGGCCGGCATCGTAAGCTCCATACGCGCGTCGCGAAGCACGTCGGAGCCGCCGTTCGTAAAACGAATGACGATGTCGCGCGACTGCCCGGGCCGCAGATCCGCGCCGCCGACGAGCTCCCAGGTGCACGATTCGGCTTCTAACTGCGGGCGCGAACGCACCACAATGGTGCCGACGCCGAGATCGAAATCACCGGCTTCAAACTCCAGCACCGCACCGAGCGTCGCTTGCGAGCGATCGGGAACCGGCGATGCGACGCGCGCCGTGATGGCAAAGACGCGCTCCGAATGCGGCGCGATCGAACCCAGTGCGACCGGTTCGAGATACGGCAGCGACTCATCGGGAACGTGCGCGATACGCACGTCTTCGAGGAATGCGCCCGGTATCAAGCGCAGGCTAACGTTGCGCTCCGGGGCCGTCCCGTCGTTAAAGACGTGCGCGGTGAAGAGCACTTCGTCGCGCGCGCGTACCACGCCGCGATCGACGTCGATGTAGTTGCGCGCACGCGTGAAACGCGGCGCGACGCGCACGCTGAGACGGCGCGCGAATCGGCGCTCCGCCGCCCCCGCCGAACCTTTCCACCGCAGCGTTGCCGAAACCGGCAGCGCGACGTCGTCGCTCGAAGGAACCGCGACGGTTGCCGACAACCCGACGTCGACGACGCGGCCCGCGGGCAGCGAGCCCAGCGAAAACACGTTCTCGGCGAAACTCTCGTCGCTCACCGGCTGGCCGTCAACGTGGGCCGAACCCGGCGTGTAGACCAGGCCCGGCGGCAATTCGAAACTCATCGCGACCTGCTGCGCGCCGCCGGTCCCCGTATTGACCGCGCGCATCGTCATCGGAACCCGCATTCCGGGCGTTACCATGTCGTCGCAATGCAGCGTCAGTTTGGTTTCGTCGTTTTCAAAATCGACCGGGGAGTTGACGAGTATCTCCGACGACTGAATCGGAAACTCCACGACCTCGCGCGAGGCAACGACGCCGGCCACGCGCAGCCGCGTGCCGTCGGGCAGCGGCGCGTCGATGGTCGCCTGATATTCGACGACGACGGACTGACCGGGCGTGAGGCGCTGCGCGACGATCGTTTCGCTCGCGTAATCGAAGGGTTCGGACTCCACGCCCAAAAGCGCGCGCCCGGCGACCCGCGCGCTGCGCGGCACGTAGGTCGTGTACTCCGGCAACGGCAAAATCACCACCACGTCGGTGGCGCTGGACTGCCCCGTGTTGGCGATGGTCGCGCGCACGGCGATCGTGTCGCTCGGCTTCGCGTGGTCGGATGCCACGATCGTTACGAGCGTTTGCGTGTTCTGCAAGACCGGCGCGCTGCGCACGACGAGCCGTTCGATGTTCGACGCGACGAGCGACGCCTGCTCGGCAACGAGCGCGGCCTGAAACGCGAGTTCGGTGCCGTCTTCAACCGGTTCGTTGACGCGGAAACTGCAGGCGACCGTGCGTTGCGCGTTCGGAGCGAGATCGGCGAGCGCCGCACCTTCCGTCGCAACCAGCGTCATCCCATCGGGCAGCGGCGTGGCATCGACCGCGTCGGTACCCGGCACGTGCGAAACGCCCGGCGGGAGACCGAAACGAACCCGCACGCCGGTCGCCGACGCGCCGCCGAGATTCGAAAAACTAAATTCGACGCGAATCGTTTCGCCCGGCGTCACGTTACGCCGTGGCGTAACGACCAGCGTCCGCAAGCTCTCAAAGAGAGCCGGCGAGCCCGGTGCGAAGATTCCCGTCAACGTGCTTCCCAGCGCGCGATGAGGTGCGGTCACAAGCCAGCCTTTCAAAGGACGCCGCCGGTCGCGCAGCGTTTGGAAACTCTTTCCCTGCAGCCCGCGGGGCTTACTGCCGCTTCAGTCGAGCAGCGAGAGCGTTCTCTCTAGAGTATCGGCACGAACGCCCGGGTGCGTACGCGCGTAATCGACCACGTCCTCGCGGTGCCCGTTTCGGGCTAGCGCGTGCGCCGCGGCGAGCGCCACCGGATCGGCCGGATCGTCGAGCGCGTGGGCGAGCAGCCGATGCGAGCGCTCGTCCTCGAGCGCGGCTACCGCAAAGATCAGGTCGCAGCGTGCCGACTCCGAGAGGCCGGCGAATTCGTGGCCGGCCTCGCTAGTCCACTCCGAAGTCGAAAGCCGCAGGGGTTCGGGAGCCGGCTCCGGCGCGGGCGCGGGGAGTGCCGGCACGCTCCGGCGCGGGGCGAGCAGAGCGTATGCGCCGATCGCCGCGCCCAGAATGAAGAGCGCGACGAGCAGCCAGAGCAGCGCCGCCATCAGGTTCGAATCGTTGCTAGGCTCGCCCGTACGACATCCAATGCCGCGTCGAGCACCGGATACGGCTTGCGCTGGAGGGCGTCGATGAAGGCCTCCACGTCGTGCGTCTCGAGATCGCCGAGCGATGCGAGCAGCACGCTGCGATAGTTGTGCAGCTCCGGCGAAGCGGCCGGAATGAAGTGCGCGAGCGCGAACCACGGCGGCGCGGTAGCCAAGGGCGCGTCGTGCAGGCCGGCGCGAAGCTCCGCAATCGTTTGCGGCGCGATGGATCCGGCAAACATCCGAGCTCCCGGGAGTGCTGCCGGCGGCGTTCCGCCGGCCAGGCGCGCGGTCGTGAGAAAGGCTTCGAGCGTCGCTCGCGACGCGCTCGTCTCCAGATCGCGCGGCGCGATCGCGTAGTGCGGCAACCGCAGTTTAATGAAGAGCCGGTCGAGCGTCTCGCGCAGCGTTTCGCGTTGCAGGGCCGGGGCGCCCGACTCGCCGATCGCGTCGGGAAAAAACGCGCGGATCGCAAAGAGATGACTCACGAGCCCGCCGAAACGGGCCTCGTCCAGGAAGCGCAGCGTCTTTTCCAATCGTTCCGCGCTCAGCGAAAGCTGCAGCGGCGTACCGGGCGCTTCATCGTGCGCGTGGCCGTTTTCGTGCGGCGGCGGCAGATACTGCGGCTCGGGATCTTCGAGCCGATAGGTTCGGTCGCCGTTTCCGTTGACCGGGGTCGCCGGCGGCAATTCGAGAAATTCGCTTCCCGCGATGGCGCGCTGGCCACCGAGCGACGGGCCCACCATACCGTCTAATCCGAACGGCAAGCCGGTGATGTTGTTGGCAAACGCCGGTGCCGACCGCACGTTCACGTCGTTCGAACTCACGTCGTCGGTGCGGTCGCCGTCGTAGCGCACGTGCGCCACGCGCGCGATCGAAACGCCGGCGGGCAACCCGTTATGCACCACGTCGCGCCAGCGGATCGTCGCCTCGACGCCCGGATCGACGTCGTTGAGCACGATGCCGCGCTCGGAGAAAAACGCCGCCGAAGCGCCCACGTCGCGCACGGGCACGTCGTTAACCGACGTGCTGTTCGGAACGTAGATCAACGCATCGCTCGCATCGATGTGAATCTGCACGCGTCGCGCCGGGCCGTCGCCGCCGTTACGAACGTGCAGCACGTAGTCGATCGTTTCGCCGACTTCCACAACGTCCGCCGGCGCGCTGCGAAACGTGGCGACGGAGAAGTCGGGTTCGGCGGTGGTGACGAGCGTAAGACGATGCAGCTGCACGGGCAGCATGGCATCGGCCGTGAGCACGCCTTCGAGCGTTACCGGATATTCTTTGGCGAGACTACGGAGCAGCCGCAGCCCCAAGCGCCCTTCGGCGACGGCGCCGGGCGCGATCTCGCCAAAGAGCAGCGTGGACTTCTCGCGCGTCGCGCCGTCGACCGACTCGAGACGAGCCTCGGGAGAAACGTACAGCCGCAGGCGCACGTTTTGCGCCGCGTCGGTACCGTCGTTGCGCAGGCGCACGATCACCTCCGCGAGCTGGTTCGGGCGAAAGACGTCGTCGTTAGTTAAACCGAGCGTGGAGGAATCCGGCGCGAACGCGGGATGGGAGTCGATGCGCCAGGAGGCCTCGCCCAACGGCGTCTCGCCGAGTTCGTGCGCGTGCAGACTCGCACCGATACGCACTTCCGTTCGATCGGCATACGGCGAGCGCACGCGCGCGCGTAAGGTGAACCGCCGCGTGCCGTACGGTTCGATCGAGCCGATTTCGATGCTGTCGCCGTCGAACGCGATCTTGCCGTTCTTATCGAAAACGCGCAGATCGTCGAGCGCCGGATCGACGCGCAGTTGGAGCACCGAGTCGGTTGCGGCCGCGCTGCCGTCGTTGGCGAGCGCGATCGTCGCCTCGCATTCTTCTCCCGGGCGCACGACGGCGCCGTTCGCGCGTTCGATCGCGTTGCGCCGCGGCGTTAGAAATGGTTCGGAGCGGATGCCGACCGCGCGTTCGAAACGGCGCTCTCCCGCCCCCGAACCCGACGAGGGTTGCCACGCTAGGGTCGCCGCGACCGGTAGCTGCGTTCCATTGGGCAGCGGCGAAACGACGGTCGCCTCGACGAGCAGTTCGGCGCTCGCGCGCGCCTCCACGCGACCCAAATCGTAATGAAGCGTTTCCTTTTTGCGATCGCGCAGCGGCCGCCCCTCGACGCGCGCAGCGCCGCGAACCGGAACGAGACCCTCCGGCAGCGCGATTGCAACGGTGACGCTTTCGGCGGCCGCGGTGCCCGCGTTGAGCGCGCGGACCCGCATCGCGACGCGCGTGCCGGGCGCGACGTCGTGCGCCGGTTCGATCGTACACGTCGTCCGGTCGTCGTCAAAATCGGGCGACGCCACGACGACGAGCGAAGCCGGCTCGAGTGCGAACGCGGGCGTTTCTTGCGACGCGACCCGAGCCGCGGCCACGATTCCAACGCCGCTGCGAAGCGGCTCGTCGATGCGGATGCGATAGGTCAGCGTCGCGGTGGCGCTGGCGGGTAAGTTCTTGACGATGACCGGCGCGTGCGCGCGCTCGAAACTCGCGCCCAAATCGCGCTCGATCTCGCGGCCGTTCACGCGGGCGGAGTTTGAAACGTACGTCGCGTGCTCCGGAATCGGCGCCACGACGACCACGTCGTGCGCGCTCGACTCGCCGGCGTTGTGCACGCGCACGGTTACGGTTGCCTCGCTACCCGGATTGGGTTCGGGGCGGCCCTCGATCGCGACGACCGTGAGCGGACTTTCGAGCGACGGTTTGCTGCGGGCGACGAGCCGTACGATATTCGAGCCGACCGGCTGCAGTTCGAAGGCCGCAACCGCCGCCTGAATCTCGACGGTCGAGCCGTTTTCGATCGCGCCGGCGACGCTGTACGAAATCTCCAGGCAGCGTTCTTCCCCGGGCGCAACGTCGCCGATATGCGCGCCGCCGCGGGCAAGCAAGGGCGAGTTCCCCTGCTCGTCGTCGAGTTCGTGGCCGTCGAGCTGACCCGTGCCGACCAGATACACGAGGCCGTCGGGCACGCTAAAGCGCACGCGAACGCCGGTCGCGGGCGCCCCTCCCTGGTTGCGAAACGTAAAGGACGCGCGCACGGTCATCCCAGGTTCCAACTCCCGCTCGGGCGAAACGACGAGCGTTCGGAGGCCCTCAGGCAGTGTCGGTGCTCCCGGCGCGAAGACTTCGGTCAAGGTGCGCATGACGGCGAGAGGTTCTTCCGTAGGCCTTTCGGCCCCTTGACGGTTTATGCAAAGCGCACTTCCTCCCACGTAATAGTATCTGAAAGGTTCTCGATGATCGCATCCAACGCCGATCGCTTTTGCGCCGCTCTCTCGCGCCTCGGAAGCGAGAGCGCATTCGAAGTCCTCGCTCGCGCCCGCGCTCTCGAAGCGCAAGGCAAGCGGGTCGTCCACATGGAGATCGGCGAGCCCGACTTCGATACTCCCGCGCACATTAAGGAAGCCGGCATCCAAGCGATCCGCGATAACTACACGCACTATTCGCCATCGGCCGGTATCCCCGAACTGCGCGACGCGATCGCGGCCTACGCCGGCGACTTCCGCGGCATGCCGTTCGCGCGCGAAAACGTCGTCGTCTCACCGGGCGCGAAGCCGATCATTTGGAACATTCTCTCCGCGATTCTCGATCCGGGCGACGATTTCGTGTACTTCGATCCGGCGTACCCGGCGTACGCATCGTGCTCGAGCTATCTCGAAGCGAATCCAATCGCGATTCCGCTGCACGAATCCAAGAACTGGCGCATGGATCTCGACGAACTCGAGCGCCGCGTTTCGAACAAGACCAAAGCGATCATGATCAATTCGCCGCACAATCCGACCGGCGGCGTATTGACGCGCTCGGATCTCGAGCGCATCGCGCAGCTCGCGCAGAAGTACGACTTCTGGGTGATCGCCGACGAAATCTACAGCCGCAATTTCTATCTCGATTCGAAGTTCGATTCGATCGTTACGATCCCGGGAATGGCGGAGCGCACGATCATCGTCGACGGCTTTTCAAAAGCCTACGCGATGACGGGCTGGCGTTTGGGTTACGCGATCATGCCCGAATCTCTCGCCAAGCACGTGACGCTCTTCAACAATAATACGTTCTCGTGCGTGACGACGTTCGTGCAGGTTGCGGGCATCGCGGCACTGCAGGGCCCCGACGCGGCGGTCAAAGAGATGAACGAGATATTCCGGCAGCGCCGCGATCGTCTGGTCAACGGATTGAACGCGATCCCCGGCGTTTCGTGCACGATGCCCGAGGGCGCGTTCTACGCGTTTCCCAATATCACGAAGATCACGCACGACGATAAAGCGCTCGCGGCCTTCTTCCTTACCGAAGGCGGCGTCGCGTGTTTGGGCGGCTCGGCGTTCGGCGCGGCCGGTCAAGGCTACCTTCGCTTCTCGTACGCGGCGTCGCTCGAAGACATCGACTACGCGCTCGAGAGCATGGCTAAAACGATCCCGAAGTTTCGCGGCTAGAGGTTCGAGTACGCGGCGTTCGCAAGTTCGCCGAGCACTTGACCGGCGGTGCGCGCCGCATCCTTTCCGTGCTCGACCGGCAAGTTATTGAGATAGAGCGCGAACGCGAGATGGCGCCCGCCGGCGGTCGTCATATAGCCCGCCAGTCCTTTGGACGTAATGACGCTGCGATCGTTCAAGCGATCGCCGGCGCCCCACGTGCCGGTCTTGGCGTGCACCTTGCCCGCCCCGGGCGTGCCGTTTTGAATGTTGAACAGCGTGCCGTCGACGCCGAGGATCGGTAAGCCGTCGTAAAAGTCCGCGAAGAACGGCTGCGCGCGCAGAAACTCAAGATATCGCACCATCACCGCCGGTTGATAGAACGCGTTGGTTCCGAGACCGTCGTTTTGAATGAAATCCTGCGGATCGAGGCCGCCGCCGCGCAGGAACGCCTTCTCCATCGCAAAGGCGGTGCGCAGATAGTTCGCACTCGCGTGCGCTTTGTAGACGGCCCACACGTATGGCATGAGATCCGCATGTAGGTTGTCGCTCACCTTGAGCGTGATCCGTACGTCCTCGCGTAGCGGCGGCGACGTATGCACCGCAACCACATTTGCGTCGGTATAAAACGCGGCCAGTTTCGATGCGTCGGCGGGAGCGTCGGCACCGGGCATGGCGATCGCGACGCCCGCATCCTGCAGCGCCTCGGTCAGGGCCACTTCCGCGAATCGGCGCGGCGACGGCACGTCGTACGCATAGAGAATGCTCGGCGACGCTTGCGGCAGGGTGCCCGCGATCGTCACGGTTCGCTCGCCGTTTGCATCGGCAACGTCGTCGCTCAGGTCGATCGTGCGATCGCTGCCGGCGGCCGCGGTCGTCGCTCGATTCACGAACCGCACGTACGCCGTCTGCGGGGAAACCGCGATCGAGACCGGATCGCCGGCCTTCGCGCCGGGCGTTACGGTCACGTCGACGATGTTATCGTTGACGACGATCGGTGAGACGACCACGCCGGTGCCGGCTTCGTGCGCGCCCTCCGGAAAAAGCGTCGAGTCGACGACGACCCGGCCGCTGACGCGTTTGATACCTTTCGCCGCGATCGCTCGCGCCAACTCGCGCAGCACCTGCAGCGGATCGCCGGGAACGGCCTTCGTGTCGGGCGACCCGTCGTACGAGTGATCCTCGTTTTCGAAGGCTAGCGTTGCGTTCGGCTCGATCCGATTCGAAAGATCCGGATCGCCGCCGGCTTTGAGGACCAGATCGCCGTCGAGCGTGCCGTCGGCGCCGATCGGACCGGTGCGGTACACGGGCGTCGTAAATCGGAAATCGCCTCCCAAAAGCGCGAGCGCCGTGCCTTCCGTCAGCGTCTTGGTCGTCGACGCCGCCAGAAAATACTTGCGCTCGTTCAATCCGTAGACGAGCCGCTTGGAATCGAGATCGTAGAACGCGACGCCGATCTGCGTGTGGCGCAGCTCCGGCCGGCCGACGATCTGCGCGACGCGCCGGGCGAGCGGCGACGGCGCGGTTGCGGCAAACGCCGTCGCGTTCGACGTCGCGAGCAGGGCGGCGAGGATCGCCGGAAGGGCACGTACGAAGCGGCTCGTCACGTTAGCACAACTTCATCGCGCGCTTCACGTCGGCCATCGTTTCGAGCGCGACTTCGCGCGCGCGCGCCGTGCCGTCGGCAACGATGCGCTCCACCTGCGCCACGTCGCCCGCGAAAACGGCTCGCCGCTCGCGCACCGGCCGCAGATACGCGTTGAGAGCCTCGGCAAAAGCGGTCTTGTCCGCGACGCATCCGAGCGCTCCCGAGCGGCAATCGCGCGCGATGCCGTCGATCTTCAAGAGATCGACCAGCTTCCAGAGGTGAAAGACCGGACAGATCTCGGGACGGCCCGGATCGTGCCGGCGAACCTTAAGCGGATCGGTCAGCATCGAACGAACTTTTTTCGCCGTCGTCTCGTCGTCGTCGGCGAGCAGAATATAATTGTCGTACGACTTGCTCATCTTGCGCCCGTCGGTGCCCGGAACTTCCGGAAAATCCGAGAGCGTCGCTTGGGGTTCGACGAGAATCTGCGCGCCGTCGCCGTAGAGATAATTGAAGCGCCGAACGACTTCGCGGCCAAACTCGAGATGGGCGACTTGATCGCGTCCGACCGGCACTTCTTCGCCGCGGAAGATCGCGATGTCGCAGAGCTGAAGCAGCGGATAGCCGAGAAAACCGTAGGTCGCGATCTCGCCGCCGAGCGCTTCGATCTGTCCCTTGTACGTGGGCACCCGTTCGAGCCACGACTGCGGCGTGATCATCCCGAGCAAGACCTGCAGTTCCGAGATCTCCGGGATGCCGGATTGCAGATAGAACGTCGACTTTGCCGGATCGACGCCCGCCGCGAGCCAGTCGATCACCATCTCCGTGCGAGCCGCGCGAATCTTTTGCGGATCGGCGAATTCGGTGGTGAACGCGTGCAGATCGGCGATCTCAAAGTACGCGTCGGCGACCTCGGCGTACCGCACCCACTGCGTCAGCACGCCGACGTAGTGTCCGAGATGCAGTTTCCCCGTGGGGCGCATGCCCGACATCACGCGCGGGCGTTTGGCTGTGGTTACGGCAGTCATGAAGGCCCGTTTCGTTTCACGCGCCTCAAAACGCGACCTGCAATCCACCGAGCATCGCGCGGGCCGCGATCCGCTCGCGCACGAACGCGCGCGCCGACTCGACGGCCGCCCGCAACGTACGGCCGCGCGCGAGTTCGCAGGCGATGGCCATCGCAAGGACGCATCCGGTGCCGCGCATCGAGCCCGGCAGGCGCGATTCCGTATAGAGGCGGGCTTCGTCGGCGGCGGCAAATGCATCGGCCGGGTCGCCGGCGAGATGGCCGCCTTTGAGCAGCACGGCCTGCGGCCCGCGCGCGCGCAGCGCCCGCGCGCTCGCCAGCAGATCGTCGGCGCGCGACGGCATCGGCCCGGCCAACAGCCGCGCGGCTTCGTACATATTCGGCGTTAGCACGACCGACGGTTCGGGCAGCAGCTCGGCCGCGAACGCGGCGACGGTCGCGTCGTCGGCGAGCGCGCCGCCGAGGCTCGCGGCGAAGACGGGATCGACCACCGCCGCAACGTGCCGATGCGCGCGCACGAACCGCGCGACCTCGCCGACGTTTTGCGGCGAGCCGAGCGCGCCGATGCGATACGCTCCAACGCCGTCGGGGAGCGCGTCGAGCTGCGCGCGCAGCACGTCGGCGGGGATCGGAAACAACGCGCGCACGCCGCCGGCATCCTGCGCGCTCACGGCGGCGATCGCAATGACGGCGCGCACGCCGAACTCCGCGGCGACGCGCACATCCAAACCGATGCCGGCGATATTCCACGGATGCGTCGTCCCGATCGAGGCGACGATCGCGCTCACGCGCCGGCTTTCCACATCTCCACCAGGCCGGCGGTGGCGCGCCGCGGATCGGCCGATTGCGCGATCTCTGCGATGACGGCGGCCATCGCGGCGCCCGCCGACGCGATCTCCGGCAGCCGCGCGCGCGTGATCCCGCCGATCGCCGCGACCGGCACGCGCGCCAAGGCCGTGGCCGCACGCAGTCCGCGCAGGCCGATCGGTTCGCCGGCATCGGGCTTCGAAGTGGTCGCGTAGACGCTGCCGACGCCGATGTAGTCGAGATCGCGCCGATTTGCGGCCCGAACTTCGTCGAGCGTTCCGCAGGAGACGCCGATCAATCGGTCCGAGAGCGCCGTTCGAATCGCCGCGAGTTCGTCGGGACGCGCGTCGTCGGGTCCCAGATGGACGCCGTCGGCATCGTACGCGAGCACGTCGCGCCAGGCGTCGTTCAAAACGAACAGCGCGCCGGCCGCGCGCGTGAGGTCGCGGAGTGCGCGCGCGTGCATCGGAACGATTCCGGTTTTTGCCCGGTACTGCACGATGTGCGCGCCGCCGGCGAGAATCGCGCGCGTCAGGTCGACGGGGTCCGGCGAGCCTTCGTTGACGATCGCGTAGATGCCGTGCAGCCGCTGCGCCAAATACGCGCGGCTCACGATTGCTCGCGTTCGCGCTTGCGCATGCGCACGAAGACGTATGCGTTGAACGCAACGTACGCGAAGTAGAGCACCAGCAAACCGATCGCGAGTTTGACTTGATGGCGCGAGAACGCCAGCGGAACGAGAAAGACGCAGACGAAAACCGTCGCCATCAACAGCGCGATGACGCGTTGGAAGTTGACCACGTTAGCCTCCCGCGGCGTGCGAATTCATGGATCGATCGGCTAGTCTATCTGGCCCACGAGCAGGTCGGCGATGCGAATCAGGTCCTTCTCGCTGCCGTAACGGATCTCGATCTTTCCGCCCTTGCCGCCGCGGCGCAGCGCGACGTGCGTTCCGAGTTTCGTTCGCAGCTGCGATTCGAACGCGCGCTGCTCGGGCGAGAGCGTCCGCTCGAGTACGACGGGTTTGGGTTCGGGCGGCGCGCTAAAGGCCATCGCCAATCGCTCGAGCGCCCGCACCGTCATCCCCTCGTTCGCGGCGCGCTCGGCGAGCGCGAGCCGATGCGACTCGGGTGCCGCGAGCAACGCGCGCGCGTGGCCGGCCGTCAACCGGCTCGCAACGAGCATCGTTTTGATCGCTTCGGGCAGCCCCAGCAAACGCAGCGCATTGGCGATGGCCGGGCGCGACCGGCCCAAACGCTCCGCCGCCTGCTCTTGCGTGAAATTGTACTCCTCGATGAGATGCGCGATGCCGGCGGCCTCCTCGAGCGCGTTGAGATCTTCGCGCTGTAAGTTCTCGATAATCGCGATCTCGAGACTGTCGCGATCGTCGCTCGCGCGCACGATCGCCGGGATCGTGGCGTTCTGCAACGCCGCGGAAGCGCGCCACCGCCGCTCGCCCGCGATCAGTTCGAACGCGCCGTTTCGTTCGCGCACGATGACCGGTACCAGCACGCCGAACTCGGCGATCGAACGCTTGAGTTCGTCGAGCGTTTGAGGATCGAAACTCTTGCGCGGCTGAAATGGGTTGGGCGTGATCTCGCCGATTGCGATGTCGCGAACGTTCCCCTCGGTGCGGGGTCCCATCGAGATCGGCGACTCGCCTAATAATGCGCCGAGCCCGCGGCCGAGGCCGCGCCGTTGGTTCGCGGTCATGCCACCACCCCGCTCTGCGCTTCGAGCATTTCGCGCGCCAGCGAAAGGTACGCCTGCGCGCCGCGCGACTTGACGTCGAATAAGATCACCGGCTTGCCAAACGACGGCGCTTCGGAGAGACGCACGTTACGCGGAATCTGCGTCTTGAACATTTGGCGCGGGAAATAGGCGTTGAGTTCATCGAGCACTTCCATGGCGAGTTTCGTGCGCCCGTCGAACATCGTAACGAGAACGCCCGACACGTGCAGCTTCGGATTGAGCGCTTCTTGCACGCGGCGCACGACGGCGGTGAGCTGCGAGAGCCCCTCGAGCGCGTAGTACTCGGCTTGCACGGGAATGATGATCTCTTGCGTCGCGGTAAGGGCGTTGATGGTGAGTAGACCGAGCGACGGCGGGCAATCGATCAGCACGTAATCGTAGTTGCCGGCGATCGGCGCGAGCACGCCTTTGAGCCGGTTCTCGCGCGAGAGGGCGCTAACCAGTTCGATCTCCGCGCCGGCTAAATTGATCGTCGCGGGAATGAGATGCAGCCCGTCGATCTCGGTATGCTTGAGCACGTCCGAGATCGGCGAATGGTGCAGCAGCATATCGTAGATGTCGCGCTTGACGTGCGCTTTGTTGACGCCGAGCCCCGTCGTCGTGTTGCCTTGCGGATCGAGATCGACGACCAGCACTTTTTTGCCGAGAACGCCTAGGGCAGCGCCAAGATTGACGGTCGTCGTGCTCTTGCCGACGCCGCCTTTCTGATTTACGAGCGCGATGATTCGCGACAGCTTCGGAATCCCCCTAAAACCGTTCAAACGTCAACGCTCCTACGCGCGTCCGGCGCCGCGATGGGCGTCCAGGTACTGCTCGAGGAGCGTTTGGAGCGTGTTGCGCTCGTTACGCTCGGGCGCATCGGTGACCTGCTCGAAGAGGTACGCGAGCGCCTCGCCGACGCGACGATCGCCGCGAAAGCCCGGCGCCGCCTGCCCGCGACGCACCATCGTGTCGATCACGGCGGCGCCGTCGATCTGCAGATCTTTCACCGAAAAGGCCGGCTTGCGGGCGACCTCGGCCCAGACGCGAGCTTCGAAGCGCTCGTTGCTGTCGTCGCGCTTGGGCAGTCCGCTCCCGGCGATATCGGCGTGGCGCAGCGCGAACTGCCGGCGGAGATTGGCCACGCCGATGCGCCGGATAAACCGGCGAATCGCCGCGTCGCCGAGTGCGGGATCCTGGCTGTACATGTGCTGGCGAACCAAGTGCTCGGTCGCCGTCACGACGTCGCCGGCAAACCGGTAACGCTCCAGCATCGCCACGACGAGGTCGGCTCCGACGTGTTCGTGCCGGTAAAAATGCGGACCGTCTTTGACGCGCGGCTTTCCGACGTCGTGCAAGAGCGCGGCCAAGCGCGCGATCAAATCGCCGGCCGCGATTGCGTCGACGGTCGCGAGGTTGTGCCGGTACACGTCGTGCGCGTGCCACTCGTTCTGTTCGATGCCGTCGCCTTCGAGCAGCTCCGGCCAAACGTGCGCGAGTACGCCGGTTTCGCGCAACAGTTCGAGCCCGATCGACGGCTGCGGCGCGCGCACGAAGAGTTTCGTCAATTCCTCGGCGACGCGTTCGGCGGAGACGCTTCGTACGAGCGGCGCGGCCGCCGCCATCGCCGAGCGCGCTTGGTCGCTGACGCCGTAACCGAAACGCGCCGCGAATTGCGCCGCGCGCAGCATTCGCAACGGGTCTTCGTTAAACGCATCGCCCGTTAGAATATCGATTCGGCGCGCCGCGATGTCGGCTCGGCCTTCGTACGGATCGATCAATTCGCCCGACGGAAGCGCGCGCGCGATCATGTTCATGCGAAAGTCGCGGCGGGCGAGATCGTCGCGCAGCGGAACGTCGGGGCCGCTCTCAACATCGAAGTCACGATGCCCGACGCCGACCGATCGTTCGCGTCGCGGTAACGATACGTCAACGGTCTCGCCTTCGACGCTGAGTTTGATAACCGCGAACGAAGCGCCGACCAAGTCGACGCGGCCGATGCGCTCGAGCGCCTCGCGCAACTCGGCAAACGAGTGCCCGACGACGACGTAATCGCGATCCTTGCCGGCCACGGCGACGCGCTCGATCTCGGCCCGGAGCTCGTCGCGCACGCGCCCGCCAACGGCAAACAGGCTGCCGGACGGCAGAACGGCGGCCAAGCGTTCGTCGAGCGGGTGTGACACGTACATAACCTAGTCGTCTAGTGTATCACGCACGCCAGAGGTAACCGCTGATTTTACTTTAACGGTTACGGATGGGCGAGCGTGATGACGGTCGCCAGCGCGAGGAGCGCGCAGACCGCAAATCCGAGATGCGGGAGCCAACGGGGCGGGTGAGACGGGAACGGCGAGTGCGGGTGCGTCGACATGATCTCTTCCCAGGATACGCCCGTTTCGGTACCCGACGTACGACTTTTCCTCGTCGCCGGAGGGGCGAAGCTCGTGTTTCCCGTGAAACAACCGGAATGATCCGCATCGCGTTGAGCTATACCGGGGCCGGCGATCGATTCGAGGAGTATCCCGCCGCCCTGGATTCGGTGGCGGCCGAGCTCGGGCTCGAGGTCGAGCTCGTGTGGCTGGCGAGCGCGTCAGGTGAGTCGGCGGCGCTCGACGATTCGTTCGATGGGCTCCTCCTGACGGGCGGCGTGGACGTCGATCCCGCCCGCTACGGACGTCCCGATGCGGCCGAGTACGCCCTCGACGTCGATCGGCGGCGCGACCGAATCGAGCTGGCCGCCCTGGACGCCGCCCATCGCGGGCGCCGGGCCGTCCTAGGCATCTGTCGCGGTGCCCAGCTCCTCAACGTCTGGGCCGGCGGCACGCTTGTTCCCGACCTCGCGGGTCATCGCAGCGCAGACGAGCGCGATATCGAACACCCCGTTGAGTTGACGGCCGATTCACTCGTCGGCGCCCTGGCCGGAACGCCGCGCTCGATCGTCAACAGTTCACACCATCAAGCCGCCGAGCGCCTAGCCGCACCCTTCCGCCCGACGGCCGCCGCCCCCGACGGCACGATCGAAGCCTTCGAACGCACGCAATCGCTCCCCGGCCCCTATCTCCTGGGCGTTCAATGGCATCCGGAACGAATGTCCCGCACCGCC
>DATBTN010000048.1 GCA_036559195.1 Candidatus Baltobacteraceae bacterium | reverse complement strand
CGGCGGTCGGTGAAGCTTTCGGCGATTTCGTGCCAGTGGGCGATTTGGGGCTCGCCGGGTTTCCAGCAGAGGTAGACCGGTCGTCCCTCGCGCATCGAGGGGAAATCCACTAACCCGAGGTCGATGTCTTTAACGATGCAGCCGTATGCCTCGATTCGATTGATGAGTCGAACGATCTCCGCTTTGCGTTCGCTAAAGCGACCGGGCGCGAAGGGCGAGCGCAGGCCGGCGACGCGCGGGTGCGGGATCGAGGTGACTCCCCCGACCCCCGGATCGCTCTCCAGGAGCTTGATCGCGAGGTCGCGCCGCTTCGTCCAGAGTTCTTCGAGCAGCGGCATCACCTTGGGGATGAGGGCGTTGGCCTTTTCGGGCGAAAACAACTTCATGGACGTTGAGAGCTCCGGGACGGGCGCATGGCGGTAGACAGGCTCATTTTCGTTACCGGCCTCTCCGGCGCCGGAAAAAGTCAGACGATGAAGACTCTTGAAGATTTGGGCTTTTACTGCGTCGATAACCTTCCTCCCGCGCTGGTCGCGGCGACGCTCGCGTTGCTCGACGAGGCTCAATTTCGCAACGTGGCCATCGCGCTCGACGTTCGCAGCGGCGGCACGCTCGGCGACTCGCTTCCGGTTATCGAGCGCACGGCGGCCGCCGGAGTTAAAGCGGAGACCCTCTTTCTGGACGCACGCGACGAGGTGCTCGTACGGCGCTATAGCGAGACGCGCCGCCGGCATCCGTTCGCGGCCGCGGGATCGTTGCGCGAGGCCATCGCGATCGAGCGTTCCACGCTCGCTTCGCTGCGCGCGCACGCAACGAACGTTATCGACACCACGAGCCTCACGCACGCCGACTTAAAAGACCGCATCGTGAAGGCGTTTGCGGCGAGCGAACAAGAGCGCCGCCTCGCCGTGACGATCGTCGCGTTTGGCTTCAAGTACGGAATACCGCTCGATCTCGACATGCTTTTCGACGTACGCTTTTTGCACAATCCGAATTACGTCGACGCGCTGCGGCCGCTGACGGGCGCCGATGCGTCGGTGGCAACGTATATCGAAACGGATCCGGCTCTCGCGCCGTTTCTGGAACGGTTATTCAGCATGATGGATTTTTTGATGCCGCACTTTCGCAACGAGGGAAAGTCGCAGATTACGATCGGTATCGGCTGCACCGGCGGCCGGCATCGCTCCGTCTACGCCGCGCGCCGGCTCTTCAATCACCTCGAAGGGCTCGGCGGCGCACAGATCCATCTCGACTTGCGAGATACCACGCGATGACGCGATGGCGCGAGCGCTTCGTAGCGCTGATTCGGTGGTGCTATCCCGGGCTCGGAGTTAAACGCTGGCTGGTCGTAGCGATCCTCGGCCTGCTGCTGCTCGTCAACGCGATCAACCGCTACCTGGTAGCGCAGGGCTTGCATTTTCAAGTCAACGAACTCGTCGACGACTTCGTCAACGACTACTTTTCGCCGGCGTACCTCTCGTGGATATTCGGCGCGATCGGCCTGCTGCTGATGTTCTTCGGAATCCGGCAGTGGCTGCGCGCGATCATCGGCGCGAGCGCGATCGGCGGCCAAGGGCGCATCGTCGACACGCTGCTCGAGATGCGCTTGCAGCAAGGCTACAAAATCGTGGCGGTCGGCGGCGGGACCGGGCTCTCGACGCTGCTGCGCGGTCTGAAACTCAAAACCACCAATCTCACGGCGGTCGTCACCGTGAGCGACGACGGCGGCAGTTCGGGGCGTTTGCAGAAAGAGCTGGGCGTCTTGCCGCCGGGCGACGTGCGTAACTGCTTGGTCGCGCTCGCCGACGACGAAGCGATGGTGACCGATCTTTTCCGCTATCGCTTTCACGATGGCGAGGGGCTCACCGGCCACTCGTTCGGCAATCTCTTTCTGGCCGCGATGACCGGCATTACCGGCAATTTCGACGAGGCGATCAAAGAGTCGAGCCGCGTGCTCAATATCAAAGGACGCGTGCTGCCGGCGACGCTCGGCGTCGTGCGGCTCTGCGCGAAACTCGCCGACGGCACGATCGTCGAAGGCGAATCGAACATCTCGAAATCGCACGAACGCATCGAAACCGTCTACTTCGAGCCGTCTTTTGCCGCGCCGTTGGCCGAGGTCATCGCCGCCATTCGCGAGGCCGACGCGATCGTGCTCGGCCCGGGCAGCCTCTTCACATCGATCCTGCCGAACTTCTTAGTCGATCGGATCGCGCGCGAAGTCGCCGCGTCGCCGGCGGTAAAGATGTACGTCTGCAACGTGATGACGCAACCCGGCGAGACCGATTCATTGACCGCGGCCGAACACGTTGAAGCGTTGCTGCGCAATGCGGGCGAGCGCGTCTGCGACTACGTGATCGTCAACGATCAGCCGCCTTCGAAATTGCTCGACATCTACGCGGAGGAAGGGCAGGTTCCGGTCGCGCCCGATATCGCGCGGATCGAAGAGCTGGGCATGACGCCGGTGCGCGCGCAGGTCATCAGCGAGACGATCAACGTTCGCCACGATCCGCAGCGCTTAGCCGAAGTCGTCATCGGCGTTATCGACCGCGCGGTCGCGGCACGCGCCTCGTTCATGAGGCCGGCACCCGGTCAAGCTCGGCCGGAACGTTCGAAGTCTCCGGCGTAGTCGCGCGCGGCGCGTTCTAAATACTCCGCCGCATGGCGCATTGAATCGTCGGCCGATGCGCCGTCGGCGGCGATCGGGCGAACGGCGATCTGCTCCGACTCCAACTTCTTCCGCGCGCCGGCATCGATGGCGCCGCCGAACGCCACTACCGGTACGTGCGCGGCCTTTGCAAGTTGCGCGACGCCGAAGATCGTTTTACCGTGCAGGGTCTGCTCGTCGATTTTGCCTTCGCCCGTCGCGCACAGCGTCGCGCCTTCGAGCAGGCGGTCGAGCCCGCGTTCTTTCGCGATGAGCTGTACGCCGCGCTCCATCTTCGCGTTCAGGAAAGCGACGAGCGCGAAGCCCAGTCCGCCCGCCGCACCGGCACCCGGCACGTCGCGATCGTCGCGACGCAGCGTCTGCGCGGCAACGTCGGCGATTCGCTCGAGCGTCTGATCCAAGAGCGCGATTTGCGCTTCGTTTGCGCCCTTTTGTTCGCCGAACGTTCGCGAGGCACCGTCGGGACCGCAGAGCGGATTGTCGACGTCGACGGCGACGCGCAGATCCGCATCGCGAAAGCGCGGGTCGAGTCCCGAGAGGTCGATCTCGGTAAGTTTTTTGTATTCGAGAACGCTGCCGCCGAGTTCTTCGCCGAAATCGTCGAGGAACCGCACGCCGAGCGCGCGCAGCATTCCGGTGCCCGCATCGTTGGTGGCGCTGCCGCCGATTCCGATAACGAAGCGTTTCGCGCCGGCATCCAGCGCGGCTTTCAATACTTCGCCCGTGCCGAACGTCGTCGCGTGAAGCGGATCGTACTCATCGGTGCGCAGCAGTCCGAGTCCGGATGCCGCCGCCATCTCGACGATCGCCGTGCCGTCCTGCATCGCGAACGCAGCTTCCACCGGTCGGCCGAGCGGACCGCGAACGCGCGCTACGTGCCGCGTCGCGCCGCCGAGCACGAATGCATCGACCGTGCCCTCGCCGCCATCGGCCATCGGACAGAGCGCGAATTCGGCATCGGAAAACACCGGCCGCATGCCGCGCTCGATCGCTTCTGCAGCTTGCGCGGCGGTGAGACTACCCTTAAATTTGTCGGGCGCGACGACGATGCGTGTCAGTGGTCTAACAGGATATTGAGCGTAACGGTCTTGCCGGGATCGGCGCGACCGGCATGCGTTGCAACCGTCTTATAGCCGTTCGCCTCGACCGAGTAGTCGTAATCGCCGCTCGGCACGTTGATCGAAAATTTGCCGGCAGCATCGGTCGTAGCTTTTAGGACGGTATCGACCAAGACGGTCGCGTTTGCAACCGGCTGGTTCGTTGCGCGGTCGAGCACGACGCCGGTGAGCGTCGAGTAGGTGCCTCCAGGCGGCAACGAACCGTCGTTGCAGCCGACGAGGACGGCGAGCGCGAGCAGCGCTCCGAAGAGTCGTGCGACTTTCATAGCCATGTGTTCGCTCCCAAACGCGCCGGCTCCGGCTGCCGTGACTGCGGCGGAGGGCGCGCGCCTCGCCGTGCTGAACCGCGTTCGGAGTCCCCCCGTTTTTGGAGGTCCCTCTTGGATACCATGGTACCGGCCCAGCCGCAAACCGGCCTGCACTACTATAACGACGCGCTCGAAGCGATCGGCAACACGCCGCTCGTGAAGCTCAACAAAGTCACCGACGGCGCGGAGTGTTTGGTGCTGGCGAAGGTCGAGTATATGAATCCCGGCGGCAGCGTGAAAGACCGCCCGGCGGTAGCCATGCTCGAAGCGGCCGAAAAGGCGGGGCACCTCAAACCGGGCGGAACGATCGTCGAGCCGACCAGCGGCAACACCGGCTCCGGACTCGCCATGGCCGCCGCCATTCGCGGCTACCGCTGCATTCTCGTCATGCCCGACAAGATGTCCAAAGAGAAGGTCGATCTGTTGCGCGCGTACGGTGCCGAGGTCGTCGTGACGCCGACCAACGTTGCCAACGACTCGCCCGAGTCGTATTACGGCGTTGCAAATCGCCTGGCAGCCGAGATCCCCGGCGCGTTTCAGCCGAATCAGTTTCACAATCATCACAACCCCGAGGCGCACTATCGCACGACCGGACCGGAGATCTGGGAGCAGACCGGCGGCAAGCTGACGCATTTCGTTGCCGGTATCGGCACGGGCGGAACGATCTCGGGAGCGGCCCGTTATCTTAAAGAACGCGACGCCAAGATTCACGTCGTCGGCGCCGATCCTGAGGGCTCCATCTACTCGGGCGACATTCCGAAATCGTACGCGGTCGAAGGCATCGGCATGTCGTACTTGCCCGAGACCGTCGATCTTAAAGTGATCGACGAGATGGTTCGCGTTTCGGATCGCGACTCGTTTCTGATGGCGCGGCGCATCACGCGCGAGGAAGGCTTGCTCGTCGGCGGTTCGTCCGGGACCGCGGCCGTCGCCGCGATCAAACTCGCGAAGACGCTGCCGAAAGAGGCGATTTTGGTCGTGCTCTTCCCCGATTCGGGGCGCGGCTACATGTCGAAGATTTTCAACGACGAGTGGATGATCGCTAACGGCTTCCTCTCCGAAGGCAAACGCCGCGCCACGGTGGGCGACGTGCTGCGCAGCAAACGTCCGCTGCCACAGATGATCACCGTCAACGAGGACGACGTCGTCAAACACGCGCTCGATTTACTGCGTCAATACGAGATCTCGCAGATCCCGGTGGTGCGCGGACACGAAAACGTGGGCAGCATTAACGATATCGGGGTCATGCAGGCGGTCTTCGACCGCGCCGACATCCTGCACAAGCCGGTCAGCGAAGTGATGGGACGCCCGTTCCCGATGGCCGATCAAAGCGACGAAATCGAAAAGGTCTATCGGTTGCTGACCCTTGCCAATCCGGCGGTCGTCGTAACCGACGCCGACGAACCGATCGGCGTGCTCACGCGTCAAGATATCATCAGCTACCTTTCCTCTACCTCAGAAACGCCGAAAGCCGTCTAACGCGCATGAAATTCAGCACCAAAGCCATCCACGTCGGACAAGGCGCCGATCCCACGACCGGCGCCACGATCGTCCCGATCTATCAAACCTCAACGTACACGCAGGAGGCCGTCGGCTCGCACAAAGGATTCGACTACAGCCGCACGGTTAATCCCACGCGCGTCGCGCTCGAAGCGCAGCTCGCCGCGTTGGAGGGCGCCGAGTACGGCAGCGCGTTTGCCAGCGGCATGGCCGCGACCGCGGCCGTACTCAATCTGCTCTCGGCCGGCGATCACGCCATCGTGACCGACGATCTCTACGGCGGAACGTATCGGCTTTTCTCGCGCGTCCTCGCGCGTTACGGACTCGAGTTCACCTACGTCGATATGGCCGACATCGACGCCGTACGCGCGGCGATCAAACCGAATACGAAACTCTTCTGGATCGAAACGCCGACCAATCCGCTGCTCAAGCTCATCGACATTCGCGCCGTCTGCGCGCTGCGCAAACCCGGCCAGATCGTCGCCGTCGACAATACGTTCGCATCGCCGTATTTTCAACAGCCGCTGGCGCTCGGAGCCGACATCGTCGTACACTCTACGACCAAATACATCGGCGGTCATAGCGACGTCATCGGCGGGGCCGCGCTCACCAGCAATCGCGAGTTTCACGATCTCATAAAGTTCCATCAAAACGCCGTCGGTGGCGTCCCGAGCCCCAACGATGCGTGGCTCACGATGCGCGGCGCAAAGACGCTTGCGATTCGCATGCGCGAGCACGCGCGCAACGCGCAAGCGGTCGCCGAATTCCTCGAAGCGCATGCCGAAGTCGATCGCGTCTACTATCCCGGGCTGCCCTCGCATCCGCAGCACGATCTTGCCAAGCGGCAGATGAGCGGTTTCGGCGGCATGGTCAGTTTTACGCTGCACGGACCCGAGCAGCGCGCCATCGATTTCGCGAGCCGCATGCACTATTTCAGTCTGGCCGAGAGTCTGGGGGGCGTGGAGTCACTCATCTGCCATCCCGCGCGCATGACGCACGGATCGATCCCCAAAGAGGATCGCGAAAAACGCGGCGTCACCGACGGGCTGCTGCGCCTCTCGGTCGGAATCGAAGATATCGACGACTTACTCGAAGATTTGCGCGGCGCGCTCGAACGTACGGTGCGCGAACCCGCTCGCGCGTAGGCGGCCTACTGGCGATTGCGCGGGTATGCGACGCCGGAGAGATTGCTCAGCGCCGCGCGCGCGTCTTTTTCATCCAGTTCGCCGAGTTTGGCTTTGATCGCGACGGTAACGGCGCGCATGCCGTCTACCCACACGTACTGATACCACTTCTGCGAAGCGAATCCCGAGCCCACGGAGAGCACCATCCAAAACGCCGGCATGCCGTTGGAGAGCGTGGTCTGTTCTTTTCTCGAAACGAAGAGCGAATCGACTTTGCTTCGCAGCTCGTTTTCGTTGGTGCCCTCGAAACCGGTAAGGCTGAACCCGTCCCAGTTCTCCATCGAGACGGTAATGAGGCGCTGCTCGTCGCGTCCCGGACTCTTGACGAACGCCGCTACGATCGTCGATTGGGAAAAATTCGTCGGGTCGTGCGGCGGAACGTTGAGTTTGAAGTACCCCGCCGGTGCCGTAAACTGCATGGCCGGATCGCTGAACTGCACCGGCGCGGCGGGTGCCGGGCTTGCGGCCGGCGCGGGAACGCTCGCCGGCGGGGCCGCGTTCGAAGCGGCCGGCACGAAAAACAGGGCCGCTGCAAATGCCGCAACCGCGCGCGATGTGAAATGAATCGAGGGGCGCTTCATGATCTCTCCAAAACGTGCGTGAGTGCCGGCAGCGAGACTTCGTAGCGGTAGCCGACGTTGCGATGATCGTCGTCGAACTCTTCGTGCTGCACGGAGAGGCCGAATTCCCGCAGACGCGCGGCCATCAGCCGGGCACCGATATCCAACCCGTACTCGTCGCGCCGGCCGCAGTCGAGGTAACGAAGCCGCAGCTCGGCGAGTTCCGCTTGCTTCGTCAGCGCCATCTCAACCGGGTCGAACGCCCGCCAACGCGCGAATACCGCCTCGTCGAGCGCGCCGGTCGCCCGATCGAACGGCAGGTCGAGATCGAAAGCGTTCGCGCTGCGGGGCGAGTATGCGGCGGCGTACCCGAGCATCTCCATCGCCTGGTACTCGTTCTGAGGGCGCTTGTTCTGCCGCTCGAAGCGTTCCACGAAGGCGCGAATATTCCAATCGAACGTCTCGAGAACGCGCTGCAAGGCCGGAAAAGCCGGCGGATGCGCGTACGGAAAGTACGAGTCGCCGCTGTGCGAAGCGAAGGCCGCAAAGACGCCCGGGTACTGCATCGAGAGATACATCGCTCCGAAACCGCCCGAGGATTTCCCAAAGACGGCGCGACCGCCGGCGTGGGCGATCGTTCGATAGGTGCGATCGACGTGTCCGATAACGTCGCGAATCGCGTACGTCGCGTAGGCGCCGTTGTGAATCGAATCGACGTATTGCGAACCGCCCAGACGCGTGAATCCGTCCACGATCGCCAGCACCGCGGGTGGCATCGCGCCGCCGGTAACGAGCCGGTCGACCCATTGCACGAGATTTCGTTCCCAGGGACGCGCGGCCACGAGCGCGGCGGCGTCGCCGGTATAGCCGTGCAGCGCGTACAGGACCGGGTAGCGGCGCGAACCCTGCGCGTCGTAGTCCGGCGGCAGATAGACCACGATCGGACGCTCCGCGGGATCGCCGAGTGGGTTATCGCGCAACGCCGCGCTCTCGATAAAGTCGACGCGAACGTCGCCGGCGAGGCGCAGAAGCCGCGCGAGATCGGATTGTGGCACGCTCATGCGCGAGGCTTTCGCCGCCAGGGCGCAGCCCGACTGCACCGAACCTGCGCTCGATGATACGCGGGATCGGATTGCGCGGCGCCCTTTCGATCAACATGATCACGATGATCGGCATCGGACCGCTGATCACCGTGCCCCTGGTCGTCGCATCGCTGCACGGTTCGCTCGCGCTCGCGGGCTGGATCGTCGGCGCCTCGATCGCGATTTGCGACGGTTTGGTTTGGGCGGAACTCGCGTCGCGCTATCCCGGATCGGGCGGTACCTACGTGTACCTGCGCGAGGCTTTCGGGCGAGACGGCTGGGGACGGCTATTCGCATTTCTCTTTAATTGGCAGTTTTTGTTCTCCGCGCCGCTCCTGCTCGCGAGCGGGTATATCGGCTTCGCGCAATACGCCGGGTATCTCGTTCCGCAACTCGAGACCGCGAAGAGCGCGCAGCATCTCGTGGCCGCCGCGCTCGGTTTGATCGTGCTGGCGCTGCTCTACCGGCGCGTCACCTCCGTCGCGAAGATCGGGCTCGGGCTCGCGGTCGTCGCCACGCTCACGCTGATCGTCATCATCGTTGCCGGCCTGCCGCACGTACACGCGGCCGTCTTCGTTCCGCCCGCCGGTTCGCGTTTCGACTGGACGTTCGTGGGCGCGCTCGGCGCGGCGCTCGTCATCACGCTCTACGATTATAGCGGCTACAACGACGCCGCACTCGTCGGCGACGAAGTCGTCGATCCGGTGAAAACGATTCCGCGTGCCATTCTTCTCTCCATCGCCGTTATCGCGGTTCTCTATACGCTGCTGCAAATATCGGTTCTCAGCGTCGTGCCTTGGCAGCAGATGATCGGCTCCGCGACCTCGCAGTACGTCGCCTCCGTCGCGGTCGCAAGCGTCTGGGGAAAGGGCGCGGCGCAGGTGCTGACCGTACTGGTTCTGGTCACGGCGTTTGCCTCGACCTACGGGCTCCTGCTCGGCTTCTCGCGCATTCCGTATGCGGCGGCATTGGACGACGCATTCTTTCCCGTCTTTGCGCGACTGCATCCGCGCGGCCGTTTTCCGCACGTCTCGCTGCTGGCGGTTGGACTGCTCGCGCTGCCGGCGTGCTTCTTCACGCTCGATCGCGTTATCAGTTTCTTAACCGCCGGGATCGTACTCATCCAAGCGATCGCGCAGATCGCCGCGCTCGCGCTCCTGCGCGTGCGCGGCCCGGCGCCATTTCGAATGTGGCTCTATCCCATTCCCGCGATCGTCGCGCTAGTCGCGTGGAGCTTCATCTTCTACTCGTCGGGCTCCGCGGCCATGCTCTACGGCGCGTTGACGCTACTCGCCGGCGCGGTCGCGTATTGTATCGCAGCGCGCGCGCGGCGTTTCTGGCCGTTCGCGCTCAAACTCGGCATCGTCGCGCTGCTCGCCGTTGGCCTGGCAGCCAAACCGGCGACGGCCTCGACGGCAACGTGGGGCGCGAGCGCCATCGTGCAGCGAGGCGGGTATCCCGTCTTCACGGTCGATGGAAAGCCGTTCTTCGTGTACGGCGCCGCGTTTTTCTACGAGCGGATCCCGCGCTCGCAATGGTCGCGCTCGCTCGCGCTCTACAAGGCGCTCGGCATCAACACGATCGATCTCTACGTCGTCTGGAATTGGCACGAGCTGCGAGACGGCGACTTCGATTTTACGGGACGGACCAATCCGCGCCGCGATCTGCTCGGACTGCTGCGCCTCATTCACGACGATGGCTTCAAGACGATCGTGCGACCCGGTCCGGTCATTCGCAACGAGTGGCGCAACGGCGGCTACCCTGCGTGGCTGCTCGAGCGACCCGAATACAGCATGCCGCTGCACGACGTGCTCGAAGGCCGCTATCCGGCAACCGCGACGCTGCAGAACGCGCACTCCGACGACGCCGCGGCCGAATGGATGGCCAACGCCACGCATATGCGCTACGCAACTCGCTGGCTGCAAACGGCGTTGCGAGCCATCGCGCCGTATCGGCGCGATGTGATCGCGATCGCCCTCGACGACGATCAGGGCGCGTACATCGACAATCAAACGTGGCCGGCTCCCCACTTTCAGGCGTATCTCTCGTACCTGCGCTCCGTGGTCCAAGGCGTTACCGGGCGTTCCGTGCCGCTCTTCATCAATACGTATCAGATGAAGGTCACCGCGTCGGCTCCGGTCTGGGCTTGGGGAAACTGGTATCAGAGCGATGCGTACCGTATCGGCGAACACGATCGTTCGCAACTCGAGTTCTCGACCGCCTTGCTCGGCACGCAGCCGCATCTGCCCATCGTAAGCAGCGAGTTTCAGGCCGGTTGGCTGCAAGGCGCCGACGAGCCGCGGCCGCGCGCCGCAGATCCGTCGAACACGACGCTCGCGCTGCACACGATGCTGCAGATCGGCGCGCGCGGCGTCGTCAACTTTCCCGTTCAAGATACGCTCGACCCCGCCGGCTGGGCGGCGCCGTGGACCAACATCTTCTACAGTTGGGACGCCGCGATCTCGCTGCAGCTCGGAGCGCAGCCGCGCTGGGCTCCGACGCAGGCGTTCGGCGCGCTCGTGCGTTCGTACGGCCCGTATCTCGCAACGCTGCATACGAAGAACGACATGGCCATCGCCTATCTGACGAGCGCCTACGACGCCGCCGCGTTAACCAACGCGCAGGTCGCGCAGATTGCGGCGGCGACTATCGCGGCCCAACAGGCGTGCCGAGCCGCCGCACGCAATTGCGCGCTCGTCGACCTGCGTTATGCGCCGCTCGCCGAGCTGCACCGTTACCCGGCCATCGTCGTGCCCGACGATGGCGTCACGCTGCCGTTCATCGACTCCGTGCAGCAGAAGCTCGCCGCCTATCGAAAGTTGGGCGGCGCGACCGTTGCGTCGGTTGCGCTCGCGCGGATCGCACGCCCCGCCGCCGGCGGAATTGCGAACGCGGCGCTCTTGCTCGCGCCCGACGAACGCTCGGGGCTGCTCGATATCGTCAACTACGATACCGCACCGCAGCAAACGCCCGCGGCAGCGATCGCGCTCAACGGTTTTGTCGTTAACGTGCCGCCGGAAACCGTGCCGGCGCGCGGGGCGCTCGTCATCCCGTTGCGCGTCCATCCGCGCGCGTCGAAACCGGCATACGCTCCTCACGTGACGGCAACGCCGCAGTCCGTCCCGCTGCGTGCGGATGCTTTCGTCGCGCTCGACGAGCATTTCCAACCGGTCGCATCTAACGCCGCCGTCGTTTCCCTACGCGATATTTTTGAAGACGGATCGCCGGCAGCGGTCTTCGAAAACCGTTTGGTTCGACTCGTAATCTCGCCGGGCGCCGGCGCCCGCAGCTTGGTATTCGAAGATCTGGCGAGCGGGGAGAATCTCTTCACGACGATCGGCGCGTTGCGCGACGACGTCGCGGTTCCGCTGCCGGTCTCCGCGCGCGATTACATCGGCCGCTACACGCATCCCGTCGCGGCCGGCACGTTCAACCAGACGTATGCGACAACCGTGCTGCAGTCGGGCGATCGCGCGCAAGCCGAGTTTGCCTACGACGCGCCCGACGTGCCGCCGGCAGGCGCTCGTTTCGACAAGGTCGTTACGATGCTGCCCGGCGTCGCGGGCTTTTCCGTGGACGAACGCGTGGATTTTCACGGCACCGTTTCGGACGAAGCTGCCGTGAGCCGCAGTTCGCTCGCGATCGCGCCGCAGTCCGTCGAACTACGCGCACCAAACGGCTACGCCTTCTACGACCCGGCAAAACGTCGATCGACGATGATCGCCTGGCACGCAGGCGATGTCAGCGCCCAAGACGCCGTTCGCACGGGCGGCGACGTGCTGGTCGAACTAACGTTTGCCGGCGGCGGCTGGCGCCGAATCGCTTTCGCCGAACGCGCCGCAGCCTCGGAGGACGAGACCCGCAGCGACCTTGCCGCGTTCGCCTCCGCGGTCGCTCCGGCGCGGCGGTGACAAGGACGCGGCGCACGCGAAGCGAATCGGGCGTAGTCGTTTGGCTTGGGGAAATGGCGGAACGGTAGACGCAGCCGCCTCAAAAGCGGCCGGGTAACCCTCGTGTGGGTTCAAATCCCACTTTCCCCACCAACGCGCCCCCCTCGCTCGTCAGGGTGAGCTCGTCGAACCCATGGAACGCGACGTCCTTCGACAAGCCCGTCCTTCGACAAGCTCAGGATGACAAGATTAGAAATGATGACGTTTGCTGCGGGGGCCTTGCGGGGGCGGATTCGGGTTCCCGGCGATAAATCGATCTCGCATCGGGCGTTGATCTTGGCGGCCGCGGGGCGCGAGCCGGTGACCATTCGCAATCTCAATTCCGGGCGCGACGTTCGCGCTACCGCTAACGTATTGCAATCGCTCGGCGTCCGGATTGCCTACGAAGGCGACGCGGCGATCGTCACGGGCGCGCCGTTGCGCGATCCCGCCGAGACGCTCGATTGCATGAACTCCGGATCGACGGCGCGGATGATGCTCGGCGTCTGTGCGGGTGCGAACCTGCGTGCGACCTTCGACGGCGACGCATCGTTGCGCAAGCGTCCGATGGAGCCGGTGTCGGCGCAACTGCGCGCGTTCGGCGCGCAGATCGAAACGGCCGACGGTCTGCTGCCAACGACGATCGCCGGCACGGCGTCGCCGCAGACGCGCCGGTTCATTCTGGTTTCCGCCTCCGCGCAGATCAAGTCGGCCTTACTGTTCGCGGGCGTCTTTGGAAACGTCGCGCTCGCGACCGCGGGCGATAAAGGCTCGCGCGACCATACCGAACGCTTGTTGCGCTATTTCGGGGCCGATATCGCGTTCGATCGCGCGAACGTCGAGTTGCGCTCCGGCCCAACGGCGTTCGAGCCCGTCGACGTGGCGGGCGATTTCTCGGCCGCCGCCTTCTTCATGGTCGCGGCGAGCGTCGCACCGGGCAGTCATCTCACGATCGAAGACGTCGGCGTGAATCCGTCGCGCACCGGGTTGCTCGACGCGCTGTTACAGATGGGCGCTTCCATCTCGCTCGAGAACCAACGCGAACGCTGCGGCGAGCCCGTGGCGGATGTCGTCGTACGGCACGCGCACTTACACGGCACGCAAATCGGGGCGGAACTCGCGTTGCGAGCGATCGACGAAATTCCCGTGCTCTCCGTAGCGGCTGCCTTCGCGCGCGGCGAAACCCGCATTACGGGCATCCGCGAACTGCGGACCAAGGAATCGGACCGGGTGGCAGCGATCGAGCGCATGCTCGCCGCGGTCGCCGTCGAGGTTGAACACCTGCCCAACGGCATCGCGATTGCCGGCGGGGCGCCGGTCGCGGGCGGCGCGCTGATCGAGACCCATCACGACCATCGCACGGCAATGAGCGTGGCCGCACTCGCCGCTGGAGCCGGGCCCCTGGCCATCGATAGCGAAGCCAGCATCGACGTGAGCTTTCCCGACTTCACCCAGACCCTCGCACGGGCGCAGGCATGAACATCGAACCGCGTTATTCGGTCGATGAGTTCGAACGCGAAGCCCGGTACATTGAAAATCTGATCTGGGACGCGCTCGTCGTCTCGCCCGGCGAAGCCGTGCTCTTTTGCGGCTACGGACCCGACGGCAAGTGGGTGCGGCGCGCGATCGACGCCGGCGCGATCGTCAGCGTGATCGAGCATCGCGACGAGGTGATCCGGCGCTTTGCCGATATCGGCGCGACGCTCGTTCGCGGCAGCACCTCCGTCATTCCGGCAAAGACCGATGCGTTCGAACTCGCCGTTTCGTTTCATTACTTGCACGAAACCGATCCGTTCTTTCACGCTCAGATCATCTCCGAACTCTCGCGCGTCGCGCGTCGCGTCGCCGTCGTCGAGCCAGGACCGCCGGCCGACCCGCTCGGCAAGCGGATCTCGCTGCTCTACTCACAGGCCAAACGCGAGCTGGGGCAGTTTGAATACTACCAGCCGCTCGAGTATTGGAAGAAATTGCTGCAAGCGGTGAAGGCCGAGGTTTCGCAGCACGTCTTCGCCTTTGCGAAAGTTCCGCCGCGCGAATATCTGCTCGACACGATCGAGCTGATACTCGACACGATGGCGGTCGAGGATGCGCCGCCCAGCTACCTCAACGAACTGCGCCAGATCGCCAATCGGTCCGACGTGCAGATCTTGCCGCCCGCGCGCTTCGTATTGGTCGGCGCCGCCGCCGGCGCCCTACCCTTACCGGTGTTTACGCCGCGCGAAGAACCGTCGCCCACGCCGCGCATCGCACAGGCCGCAGCTCCGCCGGCGCCGGCGCCGAGTTACCCGCAGCCGGTGCCGATCGTGAGCGAGGCGGCCGGGTACGAATTCCCGCCGATCCAGCCGCCGCCGGCCAGCCGGCCCGTCCCCCCGCAGTGGGAGCCGCCGCCGGCATTCGTTCCTGGTCTTCCGTTCGGCGCGCCGCAACCGCCGGATATGACGCCCGCACCCGCCCCTCCGGCCACGCCGTTCGGCGCGCCGTTTGCCGTACCGCCGGGTGCCGCACCGCCGCAGATGCCGGGGCCCGGCTGGCAATGGGAGCCGCCCGAGGGCGGCGAGCCGAAGACCGAGCCGGAGCCTTAGTTCAAGTCGCGAGCGAGTAGCCGCAGCGCGGCCGAAACGGTTTTTACCGTCAAAATCGCCCGCGGAATGCCGCTCGCTTCGAAATCGCAGCGAATGGAGTCGATGGCAGCCCTGGCACGCGCGACGAGCGGCTCCGCTTCCCCGGCGGCGCGGGCGATGCGCTCGAGTTTGGGCGGGAAGGCTTCGAGGTCGCTCAAAAGTGCGGCGTCGGCGGTTCGTCCGAGATGCCTGAGCAGGCGCAGCCCGTTGAGCGCGACGGGGACGAGCGAACCGGTCGCGAGCGCAACGCCGAGGACGCACAGGATCAGCAGCAGCCACCCCGGGTGCGCGAAGACGATCATCGGCTAGGCCGCCGACTCCTTCGAGCTCGACGACGGGGCCGGGGCCGGGGCCGGCGTGGACGCCTCGGCGGGCTTGCTCTCGCCCTTCGGGCGCGAGTCGTTGATATAAAAACCCGACCCCTTGAACACGATCGGGGCGGGGTTGAAGACGCGTCCGAGGGCGCCGCCGCAGTGCGGGCACGCCTGGTCGAACGTCTCGTCGAATCCATGGCGAACTTCGGTAAGCTTCTTACACGTCGAGCATTGATAATCGTAGAGCGGCATAAGAGCGGACTGTTCTAGGCGCGGGCCCGATTTACCCGGCCGACCCGCTAGAAGTCGGCGAGGATCGCGTCCTTGTGGGTTTCGTATTCCACGAGACTCTTGAAGTGGACGAGGGAATCCTCGAGCAGCGCGGCGAGCTTGCGGCCGGAGGTGAGGTGATCGTAGATCGAACCGAACCAGCCGTGGTACGCGGGGTATTCGACGCGTACGTGAACCTTCGAGCGCGAGGTCTTGCGTTCGACGCGAAAGTCGATGCGGCGGCGCACGGAAAACGCACCGACGAGCGAGAGGTGAAAATTCGAGACGAACTGGTCGACCTCGTATCGCTGTTCGGGCTCGCCGGGAATCATCGAGCGCACGAGTATTTCACTGCCCAGGCCGATGGGAGCCTTCGCTCCCGCGAGTTCGGCGCTGCGCAGAAACGAGAGCCAGACCGGCCATTTCCCGACCGAGCAGATCAGGGCAAACGCGGCCTCGGCACTCGTCTCAATGTCGAGCGAGCCGGAGAGGCAACGCGTTCCTGGTTTTGGAAGCGCATCGCTCATAATCGCCATGGTCTATCGTTCTCCCCCTGTATATTGTGTGCCTTTAGAGAACCCGCACTAGCGGTTGGGGTTCGCTGCGGGCAGCGCGATATCGCCCGATCCAACGCCCATGGCGAAGGCCACCAGCGTCTGCACGCCGACCGGCAGCGCCGCTTCGTCGATGCGAAATTGAGCGGAGTGTCCGGGGTACGTCGACCCCGCGCGTTCGCTGCGAATGCCGAGCCGGGCGTGAACGCCGGGGACGCGCTGCGCGAAGTACGCAAAGTCTTCGCCGCCCATCGTCGGCGCCGGTCGTTCGACGCACAGCGTCGAGTGCGTTTTCATGTAACGCGAAAAATTCTCGGCGAGCACCGCGTCGTTCACCACCGGCGGATAGCCGTAGAGCACGTCGAGTTTTGCGCCGACGCCGTACGCGGCCGCCACGCCTTCGAGGATGCGGCGCGCGCGCGTTTCGAGCGCGTCCCGAATCTCCGGATCGTGCGCGCGAAAGGTACCGGTCATCTTTACTTCGTCCGCGATGATGTTGTTGCGGTAGCCGCCGACGATCGTGCCGATCGTCACGACGACGCTTTTGAGGGGATCTGTTTCGCGCGCCGCAATATTCTGCAGCGCCAAAATCATCGCAGCCGTCGCCGGAATCGCATCGGCCGCCGTGTGCGGATACGCACCGTGACCGCCGCGGCCGGTGACCGTCACGTGAAACTCGTCGGCCGAGGCATTCACGGGCCCCGGCGTAATGCCGATCTGTCCCGGTTCCAGACGCGGATCGACATGAAGCATCGCAACGGCTTCGACCTTGGGGTCGTCGAGCGCGCCTTCCGCGATCATCGGTTCGGCGCCGCCGGGCCCTTCTTCGGCCGGTTGAAAGAGCAGCACGACGCTGCCGCACAACTCGTCGCGCCGCTCCCGCAACACGCGCGCGGCGCCGAGCAGCATCGCCGTATGCGCGTCGTGGCCGCAAGCGTGCATCTTGCCGTCGACTTCCGAGCTGAAGGGCTCGCCCGAACGTTCGGCAATCGGCAGCGCGTCCATATCGGCACGCAGCCCCACCACGCGTCCGGGTTTGGCGCCGCGAATCACGCCGATCACGCCGGTCTTCGCAATGCGGCGATGCTCGATGCCGAGATCGGCGAGTTCGCGCTCGACGAGCGCTTGCGTGCGCACCTCTTCGAATCCGAGTTCGGGATGGCGATGGATCTCGCGGCGCAAGCGCACCACGCGCTCGGTCACGTCTTGCGAGGGAACGATCACGGTCATACCGCGTCTTTATGCGGCGGTACCGGCGACCCTTTCGGAGAAATGGCTTCGGGATGATTCCGGCCGACCTCGCTTACGCGCTCTTACTCAACCGAACGGCAGTCGCGTACCAGACGACGGCGCCTGCATATATCGTCTATCGCGAGCGCACGCACGTAACGGCGCCCACCCTCGGCCGCGCGCAAGACATCGACCGCTCGGTAAAAGTGCGCGTCGCCGACGACGTTGCGGTCATGCAGGATCTCCCCGCCGGCGGCGAGCGTACGGGCCAGGCGTTTCCGATCATTCCCTACTTCGATCCGCTCTCGCAGGGCTTCACGTTCAGCTATTTCGCGAACCTCAAGCGCGTGGACATCACGCTCGAACGCAAGGACGTCGGTTACTATGCGATTCCCGCGCGCGATCCAACCGTCAACGCCGTCGTTCCCTACATCAGCACGTTGTACGTGCGCTACGCGCCCGATTCGACCGACGCGCGCCTGCACTTCATCGCGACGCCGACGCCGCGGGCTTCGAGCGGCTTCTACGCGGCGGACGTCACGGAGGATCCGCAGACGAAGCTGGTCGCGCACGTCGAGATGCGCACGACCGGCGGCGACGAAACGATCGCGCTGGACTACCACGTTCTCGACGGCCACTGGGTGATCACGCACGGCACGTTCGGCTCCGCCGAGCACGTGTTCGGACTCAACTTCAACGTGGTCGCCGACGTCACGTACGATCAATTCGCATTTCCGGCAATCGCGCCGGACCCGCGTCTGGCACCAACGCACTAAGAAAAGCCCCGCCGTTGGCGGGGCTTTTCACTACATCCGGAGAGGGAGAGATTCGAACTCTCGAGACGCTCATCACGTCTGCCCGCTTTCGAGGCGGGTGCCTTCAACCGCTCGACCACCTCTCCAGAGGATGTAGCGCAGCGCACACAAAGGACCGCTGATTCGCGACGCCCGATGAAATCCTTTCTAGCGACGAGCGCGGAAGAACGCTTGCAGCTGCGCGGCGGTCTCCGCTTCCAGAACGCCGGCCGTCACTTCGACGCGATGGTTGAGCGACGGATGCGCCAACACGTCGAGCACGCTGCCCGCCGCGCCGCCTTTGGGATCGGGACAACCGTAGACCACGCGCTTGATGCGAGCCGCAATCATCGCGCCCGCACACATGGCGCACGGTTCCTTCGTCACGTAGATCGTCGCGTCGGAGAGCCTCCACGCTTGCAGCCGTTGCGCCGCTTCGCGCAGCAGCAGCATTTCGGCATGCGCGGTTGCGTCGGGACGGAGTTCCTTCTCGTTCTTCGCCTCGAGCTGCAGATCGCCGCTGACCAGCACCGCCCCGATTGGGACGTCGCCCCCGGCCTGCGCTCGCTGCGCGAGCTCCATGGCTCGGCGGATGTATGCTTCGTCGTTCAAAATAGTTTTATATGCGCCCGGAGGGATTCGAACCCCCGATCTCAGCCTTCGGAGGGCCGCGCGTTATCCAGCTACGCTACGGGCGCACAAGGCTAGCGAGGACTCTCGGGTGAGTTGCCTGCGCTCGGTATGTGTTTGAAAAGATCGAGCTTATGATCGACGAGTCCTCGGTAAAACTTGCGGACGCAGTCGGGATGACCGAAAAAATACGTGCGCGCGTACGCGAGATCGTCGCCGGAACTATCCGGCACGTAGTGCGAAATCTCAATCTCTTCCATCTGGGCCCGATCCACCGGGTGAGGACAGAAATCGCACGGGATCGTTGACATCTGGTGGTCCTTGTAGAAAGCGGAGCCGGCCGCCTTCCGGGCGGCCGGTCCGTCTATTGGTGACTCGGGGGTGATTTGAACACCCGACCAAGGGCTTATGAGTCCCCTGCTCTACCGCTGAGCTACCGAGCCTCGCCCGAGTATGATTCGACGATTTACTCTACCAGACCCGGCGGCGCCGTTTCAAGTGACGAACTCGCACGGGCGAATCCGGGAAAGAAATACGCTCTCCGATCAAGAGAGCGCATCTCGCACAATGTGCGGTCGGAGGGACTCGAACCCCCAACCTACAAGTTCGTAGCCTGTTGCTCTATCCAATTGAGCTACGACCGCACGCAGCCGCCATGTTTACGTTGCGGCTTTTTTTATTACCTCCCAGCTTTTGTCGTCTTGCCGGAGGTTGCTGGCGGAGAGGGAGGGATTCGAACCCTCGGAGGGGTTTGTGCCCCTCGGTCATTTAGCAAACGACTGGTTTTAGCCACTCACCCACCTCTCCGTAGGCGACCGCCCCATATACAGGGCATGGCCGCACAATTCCTACTGCGTGGGCGGCTCGGGCGGCGGCGCGGTTCCCATCGTCACCGGCGCCGGAGCGGGTTCGTCGACGAATTCCGGAACGAGAACGGGCTCGGCGGGCTTGCGACCCAGCAACGCATCGACGCCGAGCATTCGTCCCGTTGGAATCACGAAGCTGATCGCCGACAAAGCAAGCGCCGCGAAATCGAGCGAGCCAAGCGTATCGAACGACGAAACGCCGCCCTTTGCGAAGATGTAGTTGAGCGCGAGGAAGATTCCGCCGAGCGCGCCGAGGCGCGTCCACAAACCGAAAAGCAAACTGCATCCGACGAGTACTTCGCCGACGCGGATGAGTTCTGCAACGAGCGCCAGATTCGGCGTCACCACGTTTAAAAGGACGTCGTGATAGAACCCCGTCGAGCCTTGCGTCGCCTTCGCGACGAACCCGGGCAGAAAGCCGCCCGGCGGCAGATACTGCGCGCTGTTGAGGAACTTGCCGACACCGTGAGCGAGCCAGAATACGCCCGTGAATATCCGCGCGATCGCGAGCCAGGTCGCGTAGTATCGGGGTGATGGAAGCATTAGACGAGCACCGCCTTTTCGTGGCGCGTCGCGAGGGACGCGATGAGGGTTGCGACGTCGCGGGCCGCATCGGGACGCGCGAGGTCCTTCATGGAAGCACGCATCTTGGCGCGCAGATCCTCCGACTCGAGCAGCCGGCGCACCGTGCGCGTGAGATCGCGTTCCGTTTTTGCGCGCAGCGCCGCTTTGCGCTCAACGAGGTACCGCGTGTTGCGTTCCTCTTGTCCCGGCAGCGGTTTGAAGAGCACCATCGGAATTCCCGCGACCAGCGCTTCGGCCGAGGTAAGGCCGCCGGGCTTGGTGAGCAGCACGTCGCTTGCATGCATGTAGTCGTGCACGTTGTTCACGAACCGCATCACGCGCAGCGGGTACTTCACGTGGTTGGCCGATTCCAATACCCGTTGTTCCAGGTGCGCGTTGCGCCCGACGATCACGACCGCGCAGATCGGCAGATCGATTTCGTCGAGCGAACGCATCATCGTTTCGAGCGGCCCGATCCCCAGGCCGCCGCCCATGAGCAGCACGATGAAGCGGTCCTTCGGCAATCCCAGCCGGTCGCGTAAGGCGTCTGCCGGCTCGTGCGGCAACGCGAACGCGCGCTGCACGGGAATGCCGGAGACGACGACCCGCTCGGCTTTCACGCCGCGCGCGATCATCGTCTCGCGCATCTCCGATGTGGCGACCGCGTAGCCTTCGATGTTCTTGTTAATCCAAAACGAGTGCACGCAGAAGTCCGTCACTACACCGACGACGGGCGGGGCGTCGGGGAATTGCTTCTTGTATTCGGCCATCGCTCCGCACGGAAACGCATGCGTGCAGACGACGACGTCGGGGGCTTGCGTCTCGATCAGCGCGCGCAGGTTGCTCGCCGTAAACTGATGGACCCAGGTGCGAAACGGACCTACCTCGGTCGCGCGCTCGGCGCGATGGTAGAGAAAACGATACATCTGCGGGATGGTTTTGACCATCCCGAGATAGCCGTTGGAAACCACGCGCGAGACTACCGAGGCCGCGTATTTATACGAGTCCACGACCTGCGTTTCGACGAGCGGATCGATCTGCGCGAGCGCGTCTTTCACGGCCGATGCGGCGGCCATGTGGCCGACGCCCACGTTCGCCGAGAGAAACAGGACGCGAATTAGGCGTCCCCTCCTTCTTCGGTCGACTCTTCGGCGAGGACGAAGAAATCGTCCAGAATCTCCTGCGCCAGTTCGTCGTCGTTGAGCAGGCTGCCCTTGGCATCGGTGACCACGAACTCGTCGTCTTTCTCGCAATACAGAACCGCGTACGAGTTCTTCTCGTCATCCTCGACGAGACCGACGACCTCAAATTCGAGTTCCTTTTCATCGGTCGTCTGGATCACCAGCACGTCGCGAAGTTCGAGAGCGGCCGGTTGATTCGACTCGCCGTTGGATGACATGGTGAGCTCCTTACTTGAGATACTTGCGGACGTTGGCTTCGTGTTGAGCCAGCGTCTTCGCAAACGCGGAGTGGCCGTCGCGTTTGGCGACGTAGTAGAGATACCCGGACGTTTTGGGGTCGAAGGCCGCGGCGATCGACGGCTGCCCGGGGTTTGCAATCGGCGTCGGGGGCAGACCCTCGTGCTTGTACGTATTGTACGGCGAATCCGTCCTGACGTCTGCAAAGGTCAGCACATCTTTATGGTGCGCCAGCGTGTATTCGAGCGTGGCGTCGATCTGCAGCGGCATGTGAAGGCGCAGCCGGTTGTAGATGACGCTTGCGATGAGCGAACGCTCCTCGTCCGCCTTGCCTTCCTGTTGAACCAGCGACGCCACGGTTACGACTTGCGGGACGTTCAGCCCCAACGCCTTCGCTTTGGAGGCGGCGCCGTGCGGCAGTTCCTTTCGGAACTGCGCCGTCATGATCGCCTCGACTACGTTCGGGCTCGCGCCGAGCGGCACGAGATACGTGCTGGGAAAGAGGTAGCCCTCGAGATTCTTCGTGCGGACCCCGCCCACCACGATCGTGTCGCGTGCGAACGCCGACGCGAAACGGCGCCAGTCGCCGAAGCCCTCGTCCGCCAAACGGTGCGCCACCTGAACGTCGGTGAAACCCTCAGGAAACGTGACCCACTTCGCGATCTGCGCGCCGCCGGTCAGGAGTTGATCGAGCACGTGGTTGGGCGTCTGATGCGGTGCGAAGCGGTACTCGCCGGCGCGTACCGAGGTGTCCTCGTGTTTGAGCTTCGCGTAGAGACGGAACGCAAACGCGTTGCCGATCACGCCGCCGGCCGCCAGTTGATCGGCGATATCGTGAAAGGTCGAGCCGCGCGGAACGATGACTTGGGTCGACCTGCTCGGATGCGAGCGATCGCTGAAGATCGAAGCGCGCAGCCAGAGACCGGCCGCGGCGGCGGCGACGATCACGATCGCAACGAGCAGGCGCAAAACGCGCATCACGTGCTCGGACCGCGGCGGCGAGCGAGGAAACTCTCGAGAATCAGCGCCGCAGCCATCTTGTCGACGGCGGCACGACGTTTTGCGCGGGAAACGTCGGCGGCGATCAGCGTCTTGGTCGCTTGAGCGGTCGTCAGGCGTTCGTCCACGCGGTGAATCGTACCCGGAAAGACCCGCGCGAGCGCATCTACGAAACGATCCATCTTGTCGGACGCCGGCCCGCGTTCGCCGGAGAGCCGTACGGGATCGCCGACGACCAGTTCGTTAGCCAGGTATGCGACCGCTAGCTCCAGGATCTCCGCCAGGTCCGCAGCGAGATTCGTGCGTTCGATGACGGTCACGGGCAGGGCGAAACTGCCGGTAGGGTCGGCGACGGCTACGCCGATGCGTTTGCTGCCGACATCGAGGGCGAGAACGGCCATAGCCTACCCGGTTACGAACTCGGCGGCGTGCAGTCCCGCTTTGAGCCGGCGCCCGAGGTGATGATTGACGAGCGTCTCGATCGCCCTTGCTACCGCCGGCGTCGCACGCGCGACCGGCCGAACGGGGCCCCCCTTTCGTGCGCCCAGGGCGCGGAAATTCGCAACGTCGACGACGTCGAGTTCTAGAACCTGGCGCCAGGTGACGCGGCATTCTTCGCCGGCCAGTCCGCCGGCTTCGGGATCGAGCCACGCCGGCCGGCCCTCGAGCGGTGCGCCGCAGCGCGCGCAATGTTCGGGCGGCGGGGCGAGTCCGAGCGCTTCGAGCAAGCGCAGCGAGAAGCGCGGCAGCAATTCGAGCGGATGCGGCGATCCGTCGACCGCGGCGATTGCGCCGGTGAGGAGTTCGTAGATATCGGGCAGCGCCAGGTCGGGTTCGCAGAAGGCGTCGAGCAGCTCGGCGATCAGACTCGCCGCAGCGAACGCTTCCGGCGCGACGATGCCGTTCCAATGCGCGCATTCGATCTCGGCCGAGGTTATGACGTCCAGGTTGCGGCCGCGATGCATTCCCAGACGTACCTCGTTCATGAATTCCAACCGCCCGGCGAGATGACTCTTGGTGCGCCGGACGCCTTTAGCGACGGCGTCCACTTTGCCGCGTTCGGTGGTAAAGAGCGTGAGAATGCGATCGGCCTCGCCCAGATTTCGTCCCCTCAGCACCACGCCCAACGTTTTGTAGGCGCGCGCGGGCGCGCTCACGTGAGCGCGCGCGGACCGAATGCGTGCGGCAGCAGTTCTGCGAGCGTCGTGCGCAGCGGCTCGGCCGCCGTGGTAAACGTCACCGGCATCGCCGGATCGAACTCGGCGATGAATTGCCGGCAGGCGCCGCAGGGCGCCGTTTCGGTTGCCTCCGGACCGGCGATTGCGATCGCGCGAATCGTGCGATGGCCGGCTGCGATCGCGCTGGAAAGGGCGACGCGTTCGGCGCAGAGCGAGAGTCCGTAGCTCGCGTTCTCGACGTTCGCACCGATGACGACCGTTCCGTTGCCGACATCGACGGCCGCACCGACGGCGAACTTCGAATAGGGTGCGTAGGCGTTCGCGCGCGCCCGTTTGGCGTGTTCGAGCAGCTCGTCAGACGACATCTTCCTGCGCTTCCGTTTCGCGCTCGCGTTCGCGGCCGCCGTTACCCGTCAAACCGCTGGTATAGACGCGTAGCGACACGATACGGCGCCCGCGCATGCGTTCGACTTTGAGCCGCGTATTCTCGTCGGCGCGTATCTCCTCGCCTTCGTTCGGGAGCCGGCCGAAAAGCCCGACGGTGAAGCCGCCGATCGTTTCGAACTCCTCGAACGGTAAGCGCGTACCCAGTTTCGCATTAACGTCTTCGATATTCATGCCCGAATCGACGATCGCTTCGTCCTCGGAGACGATCCGAATCGGATCGACCTCATCTTCGTCGTGCTCGTCGCGAATCTCGCCGACGAGTTCTTCGAGCAGATCTTCCATGGTTACCAGACCGTCGGTGCCGCCGTACTCGTCCACCACGATCGCCATCGAGAATTTGTCGCGCTGCATCTCGCGCAACAGTTCGGCGATCTTCTTATTCTCCGGCACGTGGGCGACGGCGCGCATCAGCAGCCGCAGCGGCGTCGTACTCAGCGTGCCGTTCGCGAGACTGATGAGCAGCTCGCGATCGTGAACGACGCCGACGATATCGTCCTTCGATTCTTGATAGACCGGTAGTTTGGAGTAGCCCTCGGCGATGACGACGTCGAGCGCGCGGCGGGGCGAGTCGTCGATCGATACGGCAACGATGTTGGGCCGCGGCGTCATCACTTCGCGCACGATGGTGTCGCCGAACTCGATGACCGAGTGAATCATCTCGCGCTCCTGTTCCAAGAGCACCTTCTGTTCGGCGCCGACGTTGACGATCGCGCGGATGTCGTCTTCGGTGACGAAGAGCTGCTGTGCGTGCTTGATGCCGAACGGACGTAGCAAGAGATTGGTGAGGAACTGAAACGCGCGCACGAGCGGCGTCAGGAACCAAGCGACCCACCGCATCGGCTGCGCCAGACGCAGCGCCCAGCGCTCCGTATTCGAGACCGCGACCGTCTTGGGAACGATCTCACCGAAGAGCAGCAGCACGACGGTCATGACCACGGTCGAGGTTACCGCGCCGCCGGGGATTCCCAATTGAATGAAGAGGTACGTCGCCAGCGAGTCGGCTGCTAAGAGCACGACCGTATTCGCGATCAGGACCGAGGTCAGGAAGCGATTGCGGTCGTCGATGAGGCCCACGACGGCGTTCGCGCTCTTGATTCCGCGCTCCACCATGGCGCGCGCCCGCATCCGCGAGACGCCCACGAGGGCCGCTTCGGACGCGGCAAAAAATGCCGCTGCCATGACGAGCAGCACGAGCGTGCCGATTTCGAGCCAATGAATCTGGTCCACCATTAAGATCCGGCTACTCCGAATCCGCGGCGGTCGGGGGTGAGTAGAGGCGGAGGGTCGTTTTCCAATGCGGGGCCATTATAACATAAGGTGGCGGCGGACCAAGAGATAGACGAAGAGTGCGACTAAGGTCCCAAGCGCGCCGCCCCAGGTCACCTCGAACACGGAATGAATCCGCGCTTCGACCCGGCTTTGTGCCACCAGAAAGGCGACGAAGTACGCCAGGATCGCGGCGAGCGGCCGACCGTAAAAGAGCGCCAGGATCGTGGCACCGGCGAACGCGAGGGCCGCGTGGCCCGAGACAGCCCCGCCCTGAAGCGCCGAACCGCGCCCGACGAAGGCTTTGGCAAAGATCGTTGCGATCGCGGCCACCGCGAGGATGATGAGGGCGGCGTTCGACGGCACCTGCGCGACGGCGTCGAAGACGCGCTGGCCGCCGCTCTGGATGCCTTGGTAGAAACAGAGGTACCCAACCACGACCGCGCCGATCGTCGCGATGAGCACCGCGCCCGCGGCGGCATCTTTCGCCGTCTTCGCGAGCGGATGATGCACGACGGTGAGCAGGTCGACGACCGCCTCGACCGCGGTATTGACGAGTTCGAGGCTGAGAACGAGTGCGATGACGATGACGATTGCGATAACGTAGACGCGTTCGAGCCGCAGCACCAAGGTCGCGAGCAAGACGAGCGCCGCAATGACCATGTGAACGCGCATGTTGGGCTGCGTCTTGGTGGCGTACAAGACGCCCGCAAACGCGTAGTGAAACGAACTCCAGAATTTGGTCTCCGCGATCCGCACGTACGGCACCTCGTGGTGATCGTGATGATCGCGATGCGGTTCAGGCGCGTTGGTCATCGTACGGCCACGGCATGGCGATGGCGTTTGCCAGGCGGCGCTCTTCGGTCTCCATCGCGGCGCGCTCCCCGGCGTCCTCGTGATCGTGTCCGAGCACGTGCAGAATGCCGTGAATGAGCAACCGATAGAGTTCGTGTTGGAGCGGCGCGTCGTACCCGGCTGCCTGACGGCGCGCCGTTTCGACGCTGATCACGACGTCGCCGATCAATCGTTCGCCGCCCGGCCCCAGCGTGGGATCTTCTTCGCCTAAAAGCGGAAAACTCAACACATCGGTCGGCGCGTCTTTTCCGCGATGAATGCGGTTGAGCTCGCGTATCGCGCGATCGGTCACGAGCGAGAGCGAGAGCGATGCGTCCTCTTCGCCGGCAGCCGCCAGGAGTTCGCGTGCCACTCGTTTGAGCCGCCGCGAGTCGACGCCCGAACGACGCGTGGCGTTGCGATAGTGGATCACGGAGTTCCGCCGTACTCCGCAGCATAGGCGCGAATGATCTTCGCCACCAGCGGATGACGCACCACGTCGGTCTCGCTCAGCGCGACGATGCCGATATCGTCGACGCCGGCGAAACGGCGCGGCACTTCGAGCAGTCCGCACGCCGCACCCTTCGGTAAGTCGATCTGCGTAACGTCGCCGTTGACCACCATCTTCGAATTGGCGCCCAGCCGCGTGAGGAACATCTTCAATTGTTCGCGGGTCGCGTTCTGCGCTTCGTCGAGAATCACGAAAGCATCGGCGAGCGTGCGCCCGCGCATGTATGCCAGCGGCGCAACCTCGAAGGTTCCGCGTTCGATGTATTTGGCGACGGCGCCGTCATCGAGACATTCGGCGAGCGCGTCGTAGAGCGGACGCAGATACGGATCGACCTTCTCTTTGAGATCTCCCGGAAGAAAGCCGAGTTTCTCACCCGCCTCCACCGCGGGGCGCGAGAGAATGACGCGCTCCACTTGGCGCGCTTTGAGCGCGCGCACGGCCATGACGACGGCGAGAAAGGTTTTGCCCGTGCCGGCCGGCCCGATACCGAAGGTGAGCGTGTTCGTTTCGATCGCGCGCACGAACGCGCGTTGTCCGGCTGTTTTTGGACGAATTTCTTTTCCGCGCTGCGTACGAAAGAGCGTTTCGGGCAAACGCGTCGCTTCGTCTTTGCCGACGACGTCGGAGGTCGCCAGCGCAACGTCGTCCGGCGTCACTTGCGCCCCGCCGACCGCCGCGCCGAGCATGCGCTCGACCACGTCGTACGCGCGATCGACAGCGCCGGCCTCACCGTGCAGCACTAGGCGATTGCCGTCGACGCGCAGCGAGACGGCGAGCGCGCCTTCGAGGGCCGAGAGATTCTGGTCGAATTTTCCGAAAAGCCGAAAGTGGTCGCTCAGGCCACTGAGGTCGATCGATCGCTTTGTGGTTGACTCCAGTGTGATTGCTCCCTCAGGGCGACGGGCGGTCCGAGTACCTCGGCCGCGATGACCGCTCGCACTAGACTGTTCCCATCTTCGAAGAGTCCACGCAATCCCCCGGCGCGATGCGCCGCCGGAATAGCGAGAATCGTGCCCGGCAATGGATCGAGATGCGGCAGTTCGTCGAAGCCGGCTTCGGGCGCGGGCGCGGGAACCGGCACGACGGCGACGGGTACGGGTCGCGACGGCGCTGACTTGCGGGCCACGGGCTGCGTCGTCCGCTTCTTGGCATCGCTTGCGGCCTCGATAATCGAGAAAAGCGTGTCCATCAGCGCTACTTCTGCGGCGGCTGCGGCGGCGGCGTGTCGGTGCCTTTATCGACGCTTCCGGAGATCGAGCCGCGCATGTCCGTATCGGCTTGAATGTTTTTCAACCGGTAGTAGTCCATGATGCCGAGATTGCCGGCGCGGAACGCCTCGGCGATCGCCTGCGGCACCGAGGCTTCGGCTTCGACCACGCGCGCGCGCATGGCTTGCGTCTCGGCCTTTTGTTCTTGCTCGGCCGCGAGGGCCGCGTATTGCCGTTCGGCCGCCTTCGCCTGCGCGATGCGGCGGTCCGCGTCGGCCTGCGACGTCTGCAACTCGGCGCCGATGTTCTTGCCGACATCGACGTCCGCGATATCGATCGACACGATCTCAAACGCGGTCCCGGCGTCGAGTCCCTTCGCGAGAACGGCCTTGCTGATGCGATCGGGATACTCCAGCACTTCTTTGTGATTGATGGCGGCGCCCACGGCCGAGACGACGCCCTCGCCGACGCGCGCGACGATCGTGGGTTCGCCCGCACCGCCGACGTACCGGTCGAGATTGCTGCGAACCGTGATTCGCGCCTTGACGTTGAGCTGGATGCCGTTCTGCGCGACGCCTTGAAAGATCGGCGTCTCGATCACTTTTGGATTGACGGACGTCTGCAGTGCCTCGAGCACGTTGCGCCCGGCTAGGTCGATTGCGGCGGCGCGCTGCCATTCGAGCGGAATCTGCGCGCGCTGCGCGGCGATCATCGCCAAGGTCACGTTCTCGATGTTGCCGCCGGCCAAAAAGTGCGACTGCATCTGATCGACCGTCAACGGTAAACCGGCTTTGCGGGCCCGCACCAAGTTGGTGACGATGATGCCGGGCGGGATGCCGATGATGCGCATCCGGATGAGCGAACCGATGGAAAGCGGCACGCCGGCGGCAACGGTGCGCAGCCAAAGACCGATCGGGAAATAATATAAGAAGACGAAAAAGCCGATGATGACGACGAAAAAGATAATCAGGATGCCGGCAGTCGCCACGTAGTTACTCCTTATAGCTCGGAAGTGTGACGGGTTCGACGAAGATCCGGGCCCCCTCGACGCGCGTCACGCGAATCGGCGTTCCGGCGGGAATGAAGTCGCCCTCGGTGAGGACGTCGATGCGCCGATCGTCGATCAACGCAACGCCGGCCGGCCGAAGAAACGAGGTCGCGCTGCCGATCCGGCCGCGCAGTATGGTATAGTCTGCGCTCGCAACGTAGTCGGGACCTTGTTCGACGGCAAAGGTGATCTTTCGCATGAACGCGTTCTCCGGCCACGCGCGCGTTGCGAAGTAGAACAGCACGATGGTCAGCACGATCGCCGTGGAGATCGTCTGCAACGCGATGAAAAAGAACGGTATGCCGAATGCGAAAAGCACGGCGAGGAGCAAAGCGATACCGCCCAATATTCCCGGAGCGCCGTGCCCGGGGACGACGTGCAATTCGAAGAGGATGCCGAAGAGTCCGAGCAGGGCCAGCAGGATCACGAAGCCGTTGCTGAACCCCGCATAGACGTGACTGCCGAAAAAGAGTGCGAACGAGAGGATGCCGATGAGGCCGGCGATGCCGTGCAGCGTCTGCATCTCGATGAGTAAGCCGAGCAATCCGATCGTCAGCAAGAGCCCGCTGATCTCGGGATTGGTCGCAAAACGCGCGAGTTCTTCGCCGAAGGTGTAGCCGGCGGTCTGGACGGGCCCGCTCAGGTGATTCGCGGCGAGCACCGCATCGAGCGACGGCGCGACCGCATCGGCGATCTTCGTCTTCAGCGCATCCTGCGTGTTGAGGGTCAGATTCTCGTGCGCCGTTTTGTATTGCGGCAACGCGACGTTCGCGTCGACCATCGCGGCCACGATCAACGGATTGCGATGGTTCCGCAAGGCCGTCGATTCGAACTCGGCCTTCACCGCCGAGACGAGTTTCGGCGTCTTCGGCGACGGCTCGGCCTCGCCGATCGAAGCACCCGGCGCCATATAGATCTTCTGCGCCGAGAGCGTGATGAGCGCGGCCGACGAATACGCGCGCTCCGACACGAACGCAATCGTGGGAACGTGCGCGTTGAGCAGCGCATCGCGGCTCGCAAACGCAGCCGACAACACCCCGCCCGGCGAGTTCACGTCGAGCACGATCGCCGCCGCACCCTCGGAATCGGCCTGCGCGACCGAACGCTCCACGAGATGCGCCATCCCATCATCGACCGTCCCGTCGATATGAATCAGCATCACCGGCCGATCGCCCGTCGCACCCAGCGCACCCGCAACCATGCCCGCGCCCCCCGCAAAAACAAGAGCGATCGCCACAAACACCCTAACCCGAAGCAATCCAAGCATGTTCCTACCTACCCCCACCCACCCCAAAGGTTACGAGAAAAAAAAGATCACACCAGTCCCTTCCGAGCACCGGCAGATCATCACAAAACGAAAACGCCCGAAAAGCAGCACCGCTTGCGTTGGGGGACGAGCCCCCGGCAGCGGGCGTATGAGGAGAAGCGAAGCCAGGATGGCGAGAGCGCCGACGAATCGAGTTCCCGTTTTCGCACGATGCGAAAACGGGAACGTCCCGCAGTCGGGGGCTCGTCCCCCAACGCAAGCCAAAAGACGAAATCCTAGGCGAGCTCCTCGCCGACGATCTGCCGGACGAGATTCCCATCGGCGAGGCCGCGTAATTGCGGCATGGCAGCTTTCATCACCGCGCCCTGATTGCGCCCGTCGGCGGGCAGCCCGCTCACGACCGCTTTAACGATCGCGCGAATCTCATCGGCGGATTTTTGCGCCGGCAGGTAGGCCAGCAGAATATCGCGCTCGCGCGCTTCTTTATCGGCCAGCTCCGCGCGCCCGGCTTTGGTGAACTCCGCAAACGAATCGTTGCGCTGCTTGACTTGCTTGCGCAGGACGTCCTGTTCGTCGGCGTCGGTCAACTCGGCGCCGGCCTCGGTCCGTTTGTAGGTAAAGCCGGAGAGGACGGAGCGCAGCGTATCGAGTCTGAGCTGGTCGCGCGCCCGCATCGCGTCCTTTAAATCGGACGCAATGCGGTCTTTATACGAACCCATTTTAGGCGCGGCGCTTGCGAGCGGCGGCGGATTTCTTCTTCTTGCGAACGCTCGGCTTTTCGTAATGCTCGTGCTTGCGAGCCTCGGCCAAGACGCCCGCCTTCTGGGTGGCCTTCTTGAAACGGCGCAGCGCGCTCTCGATCGATTCTCCCGGAGCTATGCGAACTTCCATTCTATTACAACCCCCCTTCAGGCGTGCGCCGGCGGCGCACGAAAATCTCGCGGGGCCCGCGAAGGACCTCGACGCCACACTCTAGCACAGGCGGCCCCACCTCGCAAGCGCCTTACTCCGCGCCTTCACCCCGGCGGCCACGTCATATGGCGCCCCGCTAAGACGTGGACGTGCAGGTGGTCGACGGTTTGACCGCCGTCGACTCCGGTATTCACGACCGCACGAAAGCCGCCCGGATGCTCGGCGCCCAGCCGCGCAGCGACCTGCCAAAGCCCGGCGATCGTCTCCGCCGGTTCGGCTCGAACGAACTCGGCGAGATCGCGCACGTGTTCGATCGGCATGACGAGCAGATGATCGGGCGCCTGGGGGTTGACGTCGGCGATGGCAACGACGGACTCGTCGCGATGAACGAACCGCGCCGGAATCTCGCCGGCGATGATCTTGCAAAAAATGCACGACGATTCCATTGGCGGCTCCTACTTCTTGGGGCGCAGATACTCAAAAGCGATATGCGAATCCGGGCTCGGCACGAAGCCAGCGATCGACGATTTGACGGCGATGGGTACGGCGGTGTGAACGATCGAGAGCGCGGGCACTTGCTCGTGCACCAGGGCGTTAGCCCGGCGATAGATCTCGGCTCGCTTTCTATCGGTCAACGTCGTCTGTCCCGCCAACATCAAGCGATGAAACGCCGGATCGCGCCAAAACGAATAGTTTTGTCCGTTCGGTTTGGCGTTTGCGCTGTCGGCGTCGAGCAGCGGGTAGAAGAAATCGTCGGGATCCCCGTTGTCCCCGCTCCATCCGATCAAACACATGGGATGCTCGCCGTGGCGCACTTTGTCGAGGAAGACTCCCCACTCGAATGGTTCGAGCGTAACGGTCACGCCGGCTGCTTGTAAATCCGCTTGGATCGCTTCGGCGATACGCTGCGGCTCCGGCATATACGGCCGCGGCGCGGTCGGATAAAAAAGCTCGGTCGCAAAGCCGCTCGGCAGACCCGCCTGCGCGAGCAGCGCGCGCGCCTTCGCCGGATCGTGCGGATAGGGTCGAACGCTCGGGTTGCGCCCGATCAACCCCGGCGGCGTCCAATTGCCCGCAACGACCGCACCCGCGCCATAGAACGCCTTGACGATGCCGCGAACGTCGATCGCATACGCCATCGCCCGCCGCACTTGCAGCTTCCCGAACGGCGACCGGTCGACGTTGAACGCGAGGTACGACGTGTTGTTCGACGGCTGCGCGTAGATCGTGACGCCCGGCTGTGCCGCCAGCGCCTTGGCATCGTCGGGGCGCGGATCGACGAGAAAGTCGATGCCGCCGCGCTGCATCTCCAGAACGCTGGTCGCCTGGTCCGGGATGTCACGCACGATCACCGTCGCGTACGCCGGTCTCTGACCGCGATAACTGGGATTGGCGACCAGTGTGATGTGATCGTCCTTCACCCACTCCTTGAGCACGTAGGGGCCGTAGCCCACGGGCTTTTGCGAGAAGCCTTGAACGTCGGCGCGAATCGCGGCCGGCGAGCCGATTGCAAACGACGGCATCGCGACGTCGTGGAGAAACGGACTAAACCGACGGGTTAGCGTGAAGACGACCGTGTCGGATCTCGGCGCCGCCACGCCGGCGATCAAACCCGGAAAGCCGCCGAACATATCGGCGTAGTAGCCAAACGGAAAGTTCGCGTGATACGGGTCGTTCACCAAGCGCCAGCGATCGAAGTTGAATTTCACCGCGGACGCATCGATCGGCGTGCCATCGGAGAAGACCAACCCCTTCTTCAGCGTAAAGGTCCACCGCAATCCATCCGGGCTGAGCGTCCACGTTCGCGCGATCGCCGGTTCGACGTCAAAGCCGCCGAGCTTAAACTGGACGAGGCCTCGCATGACCTCTTGCGTCAAGTTCAACGAATTTCCGTCGGTGGCTTGAGCCGGATCGAGGTTGACCGCATCCTGCACGCGGGCGACGACGAGCGTCGATGCGCCGTCTGACGGCGGCGCCGTCGAGGATCCGCCGCAGCCGGCAACGCCGAGGAGCGCTGCTGCCAGAACGGCCGCGCGCAGGCGCGAATCAGCCATTCGCTCCTACCGCGCCTTGATGAAGAACGTCCACGATTTCGCGGCGGTATTTCCGGCCAGATCGCTCACGCGAACGGTTACCCGGACCGGCCCGTTGCCGTACGAAATGCCCGGCGTATATTCGATGAAGCGCGCGGTTCGTTTCGATTCGGAGGTCACGTTGTGTCCGTTCACCTCCAGCTCGACGCTCGACGGATCGATCGCGACGGTATCGCTCGTAAACGTCGCAAAGATACTCGGACGATCGTCGTTGACCGTGGCGCCGTTCTGCGGCGCGTAGTCGCCGACGCCCGGCGGCACGCTCGCGACCGAGACCTCCGCCGTCGATTGGGCGCGTTCGGCGTCGGTTCCGCGTACGTTCAGATGTCCGAATACTGGGACGTTTGCAAAGTTCACGCCCTTTGGAATCGTGTAGAGCGTCGAGTAAACGCCCGGCAGCGTCTCGTGCAGCGATAAACCCGTCAAGTACGTCCCGATATCGAACGTCGCCGTACCCGCCGGCGTGCCGCGCAGCGTGATCGAGACTCGGTCGCCGGATTTGAGCGCATGCGTCGGATCGATCGAAACGCTCGCGATTTGAACGTTGCCCGGCGGGGGCGCGGTCCCAGCGGAGCGGCGCGTCGCGATCACTTCGCGCACCTCGGACGAATCGATATTATAGCGCACCATCACCGAATCCCCGACCTTGAGATCGTCGATCGCGGCCGGCGCGCCGTTGAGCGAGATTTCGCTCGCGCGATCGGGCACGATCACGTGACCGTCGGAGAGCACGACCTGTCCGTCGCCGACGCCCGCAACGTTTCCGACGCGCGAGCCGAAGGCGTCGACGATGCGCTCGACCTCGCGCTGCCGATTGAGATACACGTGCGCGAAATCGCCCACGCGCACGGCGTCGAGCGCGGCGTCGTTGCTGGTGTTCGTATTGACGTCCTGAACCACGACGCTCGCGTTCCCGGCGATCGGTAAGGTCCGCACCGAGGCATTGGAAGTAAGCGTTATGGTCGGCGGCTGCGAAACGATATCGACCGCGGTAACCGTGCCGACTTGCTCCGCCTGCGACCCCGTGGCGACGATGCCGTTGCCGGATCGACCGACGAGCGTGGAGATGATCTCGACGCTATTGGTCTGGCGACTGTAGGTCGCCTGGGCGCCCAAGGCCGCGGCAAAAAACCGAAGCGGCGCATAGAGCGTATCTTTGATCTCCACGGGCGGCGCGTCGAGAATCACGGGCTCGCCGTCGACCTCGGCCTGCCGGCTGCCGATCGTCAGCGCGATCGTCTTGTAGCCCGCGTGGGTCACGATTCGCCGGCCCTCTTTATCGAAGTCCAGACCCAAGGCTGCGATGATGCGGCGAACCGGTACGAGCAGTTGATATTTAAAAAAACGCGGCGGCGGATTCACCGAGAGCGGAGCGCCGTTGATGACGATTGCAATCGGCGCGATCGGCTTGCCGACGCGATGATGCGGTTTGGTCTTCGCCGCTGCCGGCGCGGCGAATGCGAGACACATCAGCACGGATGCGAGACAACAGATTCCCCTCACACGCCCTCCAGAATTTCGCGATAGACGTCGGCCGTCGATCGCGCGCAACGATCCCACGTTAGCCCGGCCGCTAGCGTTCGTCCTTCATTGACGAGCGCGTCCCGCAGCCCCTCGTCGCGCAGGACGGACTCGAGTTGCGCGCGCAAGCCGGCCGCGTCGCGCGCCCGAAAGGTGAGCGCGGCGGGTCGCAGCACGCCGGGAATCGCGTCTTCGCACGCGATTACGAGCGTGCCGGCGGCCATAGCCTCGAGCATCGGGAGCCCGAAGCCCTCGGTAAGCGCGGGATGCACCAGCGCGCGCGCCCCGGCATAGTACGAAGCGAGCTCCCCTTCGCCGACCTCGCCGAGCGCTACGATGCGCCCGTTGGTTCGCCTGTAGGCTGCGAGGGCATCGCCGAAATCGTCGTCGCCGGTCAGGTACAGGTCGAGCGCGCGCTCCGCATCGAGCGACGACCACGCTGCGAAAAGCGTCGGAAGATCTTTGTGCGCGCGGTGGTTCCCCACGTAGAGCAGATACGGGCGCTCGCCGCGATGCGGCTGCGGCGCGCGCAGGTAGCAATCGTCAACGCCCAAGGCGACGACGCGAACTTTCGCCGGGTCGACCCCCAAGAACCGCTGCAAATCCTCGATCGTGCGCTCGTCGTCGGTGATGACGCGTGCGGCGCGAGCGCACGCGCGCCGAACGACCGTTTGATAGTACGGACCGACCTTCGACTTGAAGTACTCGGGAAAGCGCAAATGAATGAGGTCGTGGATCGTGATAACGCTCGGGCGCGGTGCGAACACGGGCGTATACAGCGAGAGGAAGTGCGTGAGGTCCAGCCGCGCGGCGCGCAGTGCGGCCGGCAAGCGAACCTGTTCGTCCCAACTGAAGTTTGCGCCGCGATCGAACGTGACGAATGCCAGATCGGGCGCGACGCGCGGCAAACGCGCCGCCAGTTCGCGCGCGTAAGCTTTCATTCCGACCGACATCTGACGCGTCAGGCGCGCGTCGAGCCCGACGCGCATCACGCGCCCTTGCGTGCCTTGCGCGCGACGGCTGCGGGGTACATCGCCGAGTACCACGCGACGTAGAGACCGCGCCATCCGTCGAGCGCGGCACCCCGCACGATGGCCAGCCACACGAATCGTGCCAGGCATCGCAACAGGATCGCCGGGAGCCCCGCGCGCGCGGCCGGACGTCCTCGCGCTTCGATCGTGGTGTAGCGCGCGTACTTTTCGCGGTAACTCGCAACGGTCGGATACGATTCGTGCGCGAGCGTGCCGCTCAAACGTCCGACCGGCCCCGCACAGATCCAGCGCTCGTGCAGCGCCGCGCCGCCGCCGGCGGCGGGATGCGCTTCCAGCACGACCGCTTGCGGACGAAAGAGGCGCAGCAGCAATTCGCCGGTCCACATGCGCAACGGCCGGCCGCAAAACGAGGTGGTTCGCGAGACGAGATACCCATCGCAGTCTTCCGGCGCGTCCGCGAGCGCGGCGCGCAAGCCGTCGTCGAGCGACTCGTCGGCATCGAGCATCAGCGCCCACGGCGTCCGCACCTGCGCGAGCGCGAAGCGTCGCGCGTCGACGAAATCCGTCCACGCTCTGCGCAGCACGGCGGCGCCGCACTCCGCGGCGATCTGACGCGTCCGGTCGGTCGAGTCTGCGTCGAGCACCAGCGCGGGCATGCCCGCCGGCAGCGATTTCAGCGCGCGCGAAAGCACGCGCTCTTCGTTGCGCGTCAGCACGACCGCCGTGACCGCTGTTACGTTAATTGCCGACCGAGACGGACGGAGCGAAATCGCGCTCTTCGCGCACGCGTTCTTCGCGTACGAGGGCCGCGCCGACGAAATCGCGGTAGAGCGGCGAGGGCCGGTTCGGCCGCGATTTGAATTCGGGATGCGCCTGCGTGCCTACGAACCAAGGATGCATGTCGGCCGGCAGCTCGATGCATTCCACGAGCTGCGTTTTGCCGACGGTGTGATGGCCGGAGAACCGCATGCCATGCTCTTCAAAGATCGCCCGGTAGCGGTTGTTGAATTCATAGCGGTGGCGGTGCCGCTCGGTGATCTGCAGCTCGCCGTAGGCCGCCGCAACGTGCGTGTCGGGCTCGAGCGTGCAGGCGTAGGAGCCCAAGCGCATCGTTCCGCCGTAGACTTCGAGGTTGCGCTGATCGGGCATGAAGTCGATAACGGGGTCCGTCGTCGTCTCGTCGACTTCGCTCGTCATCGCATCGGGGAGCGAGCAGAGGTTGCGCGCGAACTCGACGCAGGCGAGCTGCATGCCGTAACAGATGCCGAGAAACGGAATGCGGCTCTCGCGCGCGTACTGAATCGCGCGCAGCTTGCCCTTGACGCCGCGCGCGCCGAAGCCGGGCGCAACCAAAATGCCGTCGGCACCGCGCAGCAGCGAAATGCCGTCGTTCTCGATATTCTCGGAGTCGAAGCGCACGATCTCGACGGCCGCGTTGTGATGGATTCCCGAGTGATAGAGCGCCTCGTTGATCGAGATATACGCATCTTTGAGTTCGACGTACTTGCCGACGAGCGCGATCTTGACGCGGCGCTCCGGATGCATGATACGCTCCACGATGCTCGCCCAGTCCTCGAGCTGCGGCGCCCCGGCCGCGAGGCGCAGTTTGCGAACCGTCGCCTCGGCGAGACCTTCGGCCTCGAGGTTGAGCGGCACCTGATAGATCGTCGGAGCGTCGCCGTTCTGCACGACGGCGCTGGTGGGAACGTCGCAAAAGAGCGCGATTTTTTCTTTGAGTTCCACCGGCATCGCGCGCGACGATTGCGTGCGGCAGACGATCGCGTCGGGCGAGATGCCGATCCCGCGCAATTCGCGAACGGAATGCTGCGTGGGTTTCGTCTTGAGTTCGTCCGCGGCGCCCAGATGCGGCATCAGCGTCAAGTGGCAGAACATGACGTTCTCTTCACCCACGTCGTAGCGAATCTGACGGATCGCTTCGAGGAACGGCAGCGATTCGATATCGCCAACGGTGCCGCCGACTTCCACGATGCAGACGTCGGCCTGCGACTCTTCGGCGACGCGTTTGATGTGCGCTTTGATTTCGTTGGTGATGTGCGGGATCACTTGAACCGTCGCGCCGAGATAGTCGCCGCGGCGTTCTTTATCGATCACGGAGTTATAGATCTGGCCCGTCGTCACGTTGTTCGCGCGGGAGAGATTTTCATCGATGAACCGCTCGTAATGACCGAGATCGAGGTCGGTCTCGGCACCGTCTTCGGTAACGAAGACCTCGCCGTGCTGGTACGGGTTCATGGTGCCGGCGTCGACGTTGATATACGGATCGAGTTTCTGAACCGAAACGCTGATCCCGCGCGCCTTGAGCAATCGCCCGAGCGACGCTGCCGTGATGCCCTTACCGAGCGAACTGACGACGCCGCCGGTAAAGAAAATATACTTCGCCATCTCGGGAGTACGGTATTCCGGTCGTGCCGACCCCGGCCCTTTGACTTTTAGGAAACCGGCGAGCGCTTAGCCCAAACGTAACGATCGCGGCCGCCGTAGTCTTGCCGAACCTCGATCTGCGCGCCGCTCAACGCGGCGCGCGCGAGCGCGGCCAAGGCGCCGATCGTCGGCGGGGCCGCCTCCATGAGGAGCAGTCCGCCGGGACGCAGCAGCCGCGGTGCCGCGGCGAGCAGGCGGCGATACGGATTGAGCCCGTCGGGACCGCCGTCGAGCGCCGCGAGCGGCTCGAAACCGACCGGATCGGGCTTACGCGGTATCTCGCCACTGGGAACGTAGGGCAAGTTCGCGATCACCACGTCGTAGCTCTTGGTGGTGTGGGCCGCGACGATGTCGGCGAGAACGAACCGGCAGCGCGCGTGCACGCCGAGCCGCCGGGCGTTGTACTCCGCCATTTTTAAAGCGGCCGCACTCGTGTCGGTGCCGTCCACGATAACGCCGGGAATCTCGGCGGCGAGCGTGCAGCCGATCGCGCCGCTGCCGGTGCCCACGTCGAGTACGGTAGAGAGTTGCCGCATGGGGGCGTCGGGACCGCGTCTCGCGCGCAAGTAGGTCAGCGCGTCCTCGACGAGATGCTCGGTCTCGGGACGCGGCACGAGCACCGCGTCGTTTACCGCAAAGTCGCGGCCGTAAAATCCCGCGATGCCGGTCAGATATGCGATCGGCTCGCCCGACGCGCGGCGATCGCAGAGGGCGGCGAATTCGTCGCACCGCTCGGGGGTGAGAAAGCTGCCGCCGTGTGAAATGAGCCAGCCTCGTTCGCGCCCGAGTAGAAACGCGAGCAAAATCTGCGCGTCCGCCCGCGGCGAATCGCTCGCCCCGGAGAGGCGATCGATACCGAGTGCGAGCGTCGCCTCGACGCTGCGCGGCACGTTACGCCGCGGAGGTTTCGCCGGCGAGCAGGCGGGCTCGTTCATCCTTTAGCAGCTCCTCAACGATGTGCTCCATGTCGCCATCCATGACGCCGCGAATATTGCCGAAATTTTGATTGATGCGATGGTCGGTTATGCGGTCTTGCGCGTAGTTGTACGTGCGGATCTTCTCCGAGCGGTCGCCCGTCCCGACTTGGCTGCGGCGCAGCGAGCCGACGGCTTCGGCGGCTTCGCGCTTCTTGCGCTCGTACAGCACGCTGCGCAGCATCTGCATCGCGCGTTCGCGATTCTGCATCTGCGAGCGCTCCTCGCTGCACGCGACGATGACGCCGCTCGGCACGTGCGTGATGCGGATCGCCGATTCGGTCTTGTTGACGTGCTGGCCGCCGGCGCCGCTAGCCTTAAACGTATCGATTTCGAGGTCTTTCGGGTTGATTTGGATCTCGGTATCGTCGTCGGCAACCTGCGGCAGCACGGCGACGGTCGCGGTACTCGTATGCACGCGGCCCTGAGATTCGGTCGCGGGGACGCGCTGTACGCGGTGCACGCCCGACTCGTATTTGAAGTACTTGTATGCGGCGTTGCCGGTAATCGTAAACACGATTTCTTTATAACCGCCCGCATCGCTCTCGCTCAACGAAACGACGTCCACTTTCATGCGCAGCGCTTCGGCAAAACGCATGTACATCCGCGCGAGATCGCCCGCGAAGATCGCCGCCTCGTCGCCGCCGGCGCCGCCCCGGATCTCGATGAAGATATCTTTGTCGTCGTCGGGATCCTTGGGAATCATCAAGAGCTGCAGCTGTTCGTCGAGGCGTTTGCGGCGCTCGCGCAGACTCTTGGCTTCTTCTTCGGCAAGCTCGTGCAGATCGGAATCGCTGCGATCCTTGAGGAGTTCCTCGTTGGCGGCGATCTCCTCGAGGGTCTTCTTCTGTTGGCGGTAGACGCCCACCGTCTCTTCGATCGCCGAACGCTCCTTGACGAGCGCGGTAAAGCGCGCTTGATCGAACTCGCCGCTGGGATGCGCGAGCTCGCCTTCGATCTCATCGAAGCGCCGGGCGATAGTCTCTAGTCGATCGTAAAATTCAGCCATCGTAAGCCATTGTAAATGAAAAGACGAGCCGCAGTACTGCGGCCCGCCTCTTTCACATCCGGGTAGCTAAGCGTTCGCGGTAGCTGCTTCGGCGTCGCGCTTGGCTTTGCGAGCCGCAGCTTCTTCCTGCTTGGCTTTGGCAGCGGCGGCGCGCTGGTTGAACTTGTCAACGCGGCCGGCGGTGTCGATGAACTTCTGTTGCCCCGTGAAGAGCGGATGACACGCCGAGCAGATCTCCACGGAGATCTGGGGCATCGTCGATCCGGTCGTAAAGGTGCTGCCACAGGCGCAGTGCACCTTGGCGTCGGGGAACCATTTGGGATGAATCTTGTCTTTCACAGCCTCCACATTATATCAGCCGTGGCAAGAGGGGGCAGGCGCGCCCGCCCCCTCGCGCCTCTTTAGGGAGCCGGCTGACCGGTGATCGCTTGAATAAGGTGCCCGGCAAAGGGTACGCCCAGGCCGGTCACCTCGTCGTAGCCGGCCCCCGCCGTGCAGCAGCCGTTCGGCCCGGAAGCCGGCAGCGGCGTGGCGCCCTTAGCCGGAACCGCCGGGTTCGTTCCGTAGAGGATGTCGTAGAACGTGGCGGCATACTGGTCGGGCGTCTGGCCTTTCGTCTGATAGAGCTTATAGAGCAGCGGCGCCGGATTACCCAGCCGGTAGGGGTGCGTGCCGCCCGCACTCGCGCAGGCAGCGCTCTTCGAACACGCCTGCAGCACGAGGGCCCACTCGGCCGCGGCCTCGGGAGCGGCCGCGCTGGTTCCGCCGACGGGCGCTCCTTGAGCGCCGAACGGCGCGTTGACGATGAGCGCGGGGCCGGTTTGCGGATCGGCCATCAGCGCGAGATCGGGCTGCTCGCGCATCGCCGCCCCCAGCGCGCTTGCTTGCCACGCCGGCGCTTTGAAGACCGCCGAGGTGCCGCCGCCCGAACCGATATTGTTCTGGAAGCTGCCGTCGCCGCCCGCGGTCGTGTTGTCACCCCAGGTCGTGATCGGGCCGATGAGCTTGCCGGTATTATCCAGCGGTGCGTTCACGCCACCCACGGAAACCACCGACGGATCGGCGGCCGGGTAGGCGACGCACGGCTTGAGGATCGGCGCGCCGAGGGAATCCGTGCATTCTTCCGCCCCGGTATCGCCCGACGAAACGAAGACCGCGATGCCCTCGGCGGCGAGCGCCGCGAACTCCCTCGGGCCAATTCCGGCGCCGGTTGCATCGAAATATCCGGCAGTTTGCGCGTCGCTTTCGCCTCCGCCGTAACTGAGCGATAGAACGTCGGCCTTATCGTCGGCGATCGCCTGTTGGATCTCGTCGTCGGCAAGCGCCAGCCCTTGCAGTCCGGTGCAGGTGGACGGACCGCCGAAGCTCGGACAGCTCGATGCGTCCGCCGGATTGTACGCGAGGTAAAACAGCACGTTCGAACCGGGCGCGAGCCCGGCGACTTGCTCGGTATCGAGTTGGGCCTCGCCGTCCTCGGGATTACACGTGCCCGCCGTCGGCGTTTCCGAGTCGTCGACGGTTCCGTTGAGCGGCGACGTACACGTTCCGCTCAGCGCCGTGAGCGGCGGCGGCGTTGCGAGTCCGCTCGGATGCGGGTCGAACGGGGCCGTTCCCGTATTCCCGTTTTGTGCCGTTGCCGGCTGCGGCAGCGCCGCCACGATGCTGACCGACGCGACGCGTGCGTTGAACGCGTGGCCGTAGACCGGAACGTCGCCCTTGGTGGGACTCACCGAGATCGGGCCCGTTCCGATGATGCCGACGCTGATCCCCGTGCCGTCGTACCCGGCGGCGTACGCACCGGAGTAATCGAAGCCGTTGGCGATCTGCGAGGGCGACATGCCGAGCGCATCCGATGCGAGCGGACGAATCAAGTACGGCTTCGCAACCGTGGCGCCGACCAAGTGCGTGACGCCCGAAACCGGCAGCGCCTGCGAAAAGTGCGGTTGCTGCATCGGACCCAGGAACGTTTGCCCGGCCCGCTTGTACGAGCCGAACTTCGTGCCGAATGCTTTTTCCATATCGACTTGCGGACCGCTCACTGCAAGTTCTTCGCGCTGCGGCCAGCCGCCGACGGATAATCCATACCGCTTGAAGTAGTCTGCGACCGCGGCGTAGTCGCTCGGCGACGCGCCGTAGCGATTGCCGATCTCTTCGGGCGTCAAGAAGCGGCGATACGCCCCCGAATGCGGGTCGCTCGCGGCCGCCGCGTACGCGAGCAGTCCTTGCTCGTCGCGCATGCGCACGTCAACGCTCACCGCGACGGTGCCGCCGGCGGCGGGTCCGACGTATTGCGATTGTTCGAGATAACTCTTGCCCCAAGTAAATGCCGCCAGCACCGCCGGCCCGGTGTACGGTGCGAGAGACGTGCTTTGCGGCGGTGCGGAGGGCATACCCCCGCCGCCTCCGCCGCAGGCGTTAAGGGCGACGCTCGCACCCACCAGAACTGCGAACGTGCGGAGTTTCGTAACGTTCATGGCGCGCTCGCTCCTTTGCGGCCGGATTCGATTCGGCGAACGATGTAGGCTCGCAGCGCGCGCACGCGATCGTGCCGCTCGGTATCGATCGCGGCGTCGAAATGCGCGCGCGCGACCGCAAACGTTGCCGATGCGATCGGCCCGGATGCCGACTCCGCCTTGCGGCCCGCCGATTTTATGGTGGCGCCCGGCTGCAGCGTCAGCAATTCCGATATCGTCGACGTGCCGAGCGGCGTACTTTGAAAGACGAACGAAAACGGCGTGTTGTTCAGATAATCGTAGTAGCTGGTCTGCACGTCGTTCATCGCCACGCATACCGGGCCGAAGCCTTGCACGACGTAGGTATCGACGACGGTCTTCTCGGTGTAGCCGAGGATCGTGTCGGTTTTATTCACGGTCTGATTCACGTCGGCCCCGGCCGTTCCGTACGAACTCGGCACCGCGCAGGTTGCTGGAAACGCGCCGACCGTCGCCGTCTTGTCCTGCTCGGTAGAGAGCGATGGACTCGAGCCATACCACGTTGCGAACGATAGCACTTGTAGCGGCGTAGGCGAGGGCTGCGGCGGTCCCGGCGTCGCGCTCGGCGCCGGAGTCGGCGTCGGCGGCGGCGTCGGTCCGTAGAGCGCGACGGTGATTCGCGCGGGCGCACCAGGTGACGCCGCGGGTGCCGGGGCGCTAAACGTCAATTGCGTGATCTGTCCGCTGAAGAGGTCGCTTCCCGCGTAACTGCCGCTGCCGTCGGGGTTTTCAACGAGATTCGCCGTGCCGTTGGGCGCGGTTTGAATCTCCGAATACGAGCCGTCGGCTTTATAGGTTCGCGTCGCCGTCGTGCCGTCGGCATCTTTTTCGGAGATCGTTACGGCCGGCGAATTCGTCCACGCGGCGCCGTTGGTCTCCGGCAATTCGTCGACGAGGACCGGCGATGCGTACGCGTATGCAAACGTATCGGGTGTCGGCGCGTTCGAATCGCTCGTGTTAAGCGAATTCAAAACGAAGTTGACGCCGGCGCCCGACGGTACGAACGAATACACGGCATCGCTCGTCGTCGTCGTCGTGCGAAGCGGATAGACGTCGGTTTCTACGGAGTGAAACGTCGACGAGGACTGCACCGCGCTCGTTACGGTGATCTGCTGCTTGACTTGCGCCGTCGTGGACGTCGCGGGCAGCGGCGAAGCAGCCGGATACGTGTAGGTGTTCTGCGTCGCGAGCGTTCCCGCAAACGTAAATGCATCGCCGCTAGTAGCGGGATGCTGTCCGAAGTACGACGGCGTGGGCGGGGCCGTTGGAGGGCCTGTCGGGGGCATCGAGACGGATCCCCCGCCACCGCTGCCGCCGCCGCCACAGGCGACGAGGCTTGCTGCTAAGGCAGCAAGCCCGAGGGGTAAAAATCGGGTTTTCACACGCACTCCCAAAATGTGAAGAAAGTAGAACGGTTTGGGGACTTCCACCAACCCGACAAAAGTCTTGCGGGACGTTGCGGCCGGGAGGCGCGTTATAGCTATATGAAGATTCACAGCGTGGCGGCCGGGGCGATCCTCGCACTCGCTCTTACGGCTCCCGCAGCGGCCGGGTTCTCGCGCGACGGGGCTTCGATCCAAAACAGCGGGTCGACGAATACTGCGGGCTTCACGATCGAACTCTGGTCGACGGGTCAAACCAACGCGCCGAAGGCCGTGCCCGATTCCCTCGCGCGCCGATTTTTCAGCGATGTCAAAGCCGCACGCGACGGCCGCGCGACCGGCGGCCATTGTATGAAGAGCGCGTCGTTCGGGTACCGGCTCAACGTGCGCTGGCATGGGTGGCTCTCGCCCGATCTTACGTGTCCGGGCGGTTCCGCGCTCACGCAGGCGCTCGCAAACGATGTCGCCGAGGTGGTCCAAGCGAGCGGCGCGGAATCGAGCGGGCGGCGCCGCCTGCCGATCGAACCGCGCATGCGAGTAAACGAACCCTCGCCCGTTCCGACCGGCGCGCCCCGCTAAACCGGAAGATACGAACCGAAACGAGAAGCTCAACCGCAGCGCAGATCGCCACGCGTCTCGCGCTCTTATAAGGAGTGACACTACAACCGTGAAGCGTTTCCTCACCATTTTCGCGCTGATCGCGCTCTCCGTTGGCGCGATCGGCGCAACGCAAACGCCGGCCGGCGCGCGCGGCACCGCGACTCCGCCGCCCTCACCGCCGCCGCTTGGCGTGCCGACGCTACCGCCCAGCACGCTGCCGACGCCATCCGGTTCGAGCGCGACCGTAACGATTCCGACCTCCAAAGGCACGGCTACGCCGGCGCCGCCGGCCGATAATCTCTCGGATCCGAACCGCGTGGGTCTCTCCGGCGTGTGGGAAGTGCAGATTCAACGCGACTCGGCGACGACGTACACGCACTTCAAGCTCGATCAAAAACAGACGGTACTCACCGGTCAGTATCTCGATGCGAACGGCAAGAAGTTTCCGGTCGCCGGATCGATCGACGGAAAAGACGTTCGTCTGGTCGTCTCGATGCCCGACGGTTCGACGCTCACCTTCACCGGCAGCGTGGACGGCACGAGCGACATGCTCGGCATGCTGCAAACGCCCAAAGAGAGCGTCGCCTTCACCGCCTCCTACCGTCCGAAATACCGCTGGCTCGACAACATCAGCCCCAACCCCGGCCTCGGCCCGTAACTGTTCATGCTGAGCCCGTCGAAGCATGAGCTCGTCGAAGCACGAGCGAGCTTGCGGCCCTTCGACAGGCTCTGTCCTTCGACAAGCTCATGCTGACAAAAAGGGCGGTTGTTATAACAATGGGGCGGGAGCGTTAGCTGAGTTGGCGTTCGGCTAGGCGGCGTTCTACGTAGGGTTGGAGGCCGCCGGCTTCTATGAGGGATTGCATGAACGGGGGGAATGCGGCGGATTGGAACGTCGTGTTCTTCGTAAGGTTGCGGATGACGCCGGTGGCGGGTTCCACTTCGATTTCGTCGCCCGGCGCGATGCCGTCTACGGCCTCGGCGGATTCGAAGATCGGCAGGCCGATATTGAGCGCGTTTCGATAAAATATTCGCGCGAAGCTCTTCGCGATGACGGCCGACGTACCCGAGCCCTTGATCGCGATCGGTGCGACTTCGCGACTCGAGCCGCATCCGAAGTTCGTATCGGCGACGATGATGTCGCCCGCTTTCATCTTGCTCGTGTATTCCGCGTCGAGGCCTTCGAGCGCATGTTTGCCGAGTTCGGCCGGATCGATAATGCTGCAGTATTTGCCGGGGATGATGACGTCGGTATCGATGTTCTTGCCGTATTTGTGCGCATGACCGCGCAGCTGTTTCTCCATGGTTCTACACTCCAACCAGATCGAGCGTGCGCGGATCGGTGATGCGGCCGGAGAGCGCCGAAGCGGCGCAGGTCGCCGGCGACCCGAGATAGACTTCTGCCTTGGGCGAGCCCATGCGGCCCACGAAGTTGCGATTGGTCGTTGAGATGCAGCGCTCGCCGTCGCCGAGCGTTCCCATGTGGCCGCCGAAACACGCGCCGCAGCCCGGCGTGTTCACGGCGCAGCCCGCTGCCGCGAGCTTCGTGAGGATGCCTTCGTCGGCGGCTTGCATCCAGACTTTTTGCGAACCCGGATTGACGATCACGCGCAGGTTCGACGCAACCTTCTTGCCGTCGAGAATCTTCGCCACGATGCGCAGATCCTCGATGTAGCCGTTGGTGCACGACCCGATGAAGACTTGGTCGACAGCGATCTCGTCACGCGTGACGTCGGAGATCGAATGGACGTTGTCGGGCGTGTGCGGGCAAGCCACCTGCGGTTCGAGCGAGCCGATGTCGATCTCGATTACGCGCTCGTAGCGAGCGTCGGCATCGGCGCGCTCGACGATAAACGGCCGGTCGGTGCGTTCTTTTACGTACGCGATCGTCTTTTCGTCGGCGTGGAAGATCCCGTTCTTAGCGCCCGCTTCGATGGCCATATTCGCCATCGTGATGCGGCCGGTGATCGAGAGTTCGTCGACCGTGGTTCCGTGGTATTCGATGGCGCGATAGGTGGCGCCGTCGATGCCGAGCGTCCCGATGGTTTTGAGCATGATGTCTTTGGCGTAGACCATCGTTCCGGGCTTGCCGCTATAGACGAGTTTGATCGTTGCCGGAACCTTCAGCCAAACTTCGCCGAGCACGAAGGCCGCGGCGATGTCGGTGGACCCCATCCCCGTCGCAAACGCGCCGAAGGCGCCGTAGGTGCAGGTATGCGAATCGCCGCCGACGATCAGCTCGCCCGGAGCGACCAAACCTTCTTCGGGCAGCACGACGTGCTCGATGCCGCCGCGACCGACGTCGAAGAAGTGCTTGATGTTCTGCTCTTTGGCGAACTCTTTCATCAAGGCCGCAAGTTTTGCCGATTGCGCGTCTTTCGCCGGCACGAAATGGTCCTCGACCAGGGCGATCTTCTCGTTATCGAAGACGCGGCTCGCGCCTTTGATCGAGCGCATCACGCCGATCGCGACGGCCGCGGAGAGTTCGTTTGCGAGAACGAGGTCGACGGCGCCGTTGATGATCTGTCCGGGTTCGACGCGATCGAGCCCGGCGTGGCGCGCGAGAATCTTTTCGGTCAGGGTCATGCCCATGGTCGCGGGATGTCCTTTCGTCCTTCGATGGAGGGAGGCTCGGAATGAGAGAGGTTCGCGTCGAAGAACTCGCCATCATGCAGGATCGTCAGTACGGCTTTTCGACCCGCGCCATTCACGCGGGGACGCCTCCCGACGCGGAAACGGGCTCGCGCGCGGCGCCGATCTACCAAACGGCCGCTTTCGTCTTCGGCTCGACCGAACAAGCCTCCGAACTCTTCGCGCTGCGCAGCTACGGCCACATCTACAGCCGGATCAGCAATCCAACCGTGGCCTCCTTCGAAGAACGCGTCGCGAGCCTCGAGGGCGGATTGGGCGCGATCGCGTTCTCGAGCGGCATCGCCGCGCAACTCGCTGCGGTCCTCTCGCTCTGCCAGGCCGGCGATCACATCGTGAGTTCGCAGAACATCTACGGCGGAACGGTCACGCAGTTCAGCGTTACGCTCAAGCGGCTCGGGATCGAGACGACGTTCGTGCCGGTTACCGATCACGACGCGCTGCGCGACGCGATCACGCCGAAGACGCGCATGCTCTTTGCCGAAACGATCGGCAACCCGTCGGGCACGATCGCCGATCTCGCGGCACTCGCCGAGATCGCGCACGCGGCGGGCGTTCCGCTCGTGGTCGATAACACGTTCGCGTCGCCGTTTCTTTGCCGGCCGATCGAGTACGGCGCCGACATCGTGCTGCACTCCGCGACCAAGTTCATCTCCGGACACGGTACCGTGATCGGCGGCGTGCTCGTCGAGTCCGGAAGGTTTCCGTGGGAAAACGGCCGCTTTCCGCTGCTGGCCGAGCCGAGTCCGGGCTACCACAATAAAGTCTTTACCGAGACGTTCGGCGAGTACGCGTTTTTGATGCGCGCGCGCGCCGAGGTCCTGCGCGACGTCGGCGCGCAGATGTCGCCGATGGATGCGTGGCTGCTCATGATCGGGCTCGAAACGCTGCCGATCCGAATGGAAGCGCACGTGCGGAACGGACGCGCGATCGCGGAGTTTCTGCAAACGCGTCCGGAGGTCGAGTGGGTGAGTTATCCGGGCTTCGCAAGTCATCCGCAGCATCGTTTGGCCGAACGCTATCTTCCGCGCGGCGCCGGGTCGATCTTTACGTTCGGCATTCGCGGCGGCCGCGAAGCGGGGCGCCGCTTTATCGACGGCCTCGATCTTTGGAGTCATCTCGCGAACGTCGGCGATACCAAAAGCTTAGTCATCCATCCCGCATCGACGACGCACTCGCAACTTAGCGACGACGAGATGATCAAGGCCGGCGTCGCGCCGGAATCGGTTCGCCTCTCGGTTGGGTTGGAAGACGTCGCCGATTTGACGTGGGACCTGGATACTGCGCTCGTGCGAGCGTGCGCGCTTCCTCACGTTCACGCGAGTGAGGTGGGGGCGTGATTCTCGATACGGTTTCGGGGCGGCGGGATTTGCTCGATCGCAGCAAGAGCGTTGCGGTGGTGGGGGCGTCGCCCAATCCGCTGCGGCCGAGTTATACGGTCTTCAGTTATCTGCGCACGCAGGGCCGCTTCGCGGTGACGCCGATCAATCCGACGATCTCGCAGATCGACGGCATCGCCGCCTATCCCTCGCTCGCGGCATACGCCGCCGACCGCGGGGCGCCGGATATCGTGGACGTCTTTCGCAAGCCAAGCGAAGTGCTGGAGCTCGTGAAAGAGGCGATCGCCGTCGGCGCCAAAGCGATCTGGTTTCAATACGGCGTTATCAACGACGCAGCGATCGCGCTTGCCGACAAGGCCGGCCTCGACGTCGTCGTCGATCGCTGCATAAAGGTCGAATCCGCTCGGTTCAACGGCGGCCTCTCGACGAGCGGCCTCAATAGCGGCCTCATCACGAGCCGTCGCCGCCCGCGTCCGTAATGTCCTATGCATCCGAGGCGCGCGCGCTCGATACAGAGATCCTTCGCGTCATCGACGCCTGGAGCGCGCACGAGCGATCGCTCGACGACGCCTCGTTCGACGATCTCGCGCTACGCGTCTTCGCGCATCAGCTCGCGCACAACGCCGGCTACGCGCGGTACTGCGCGAGCCTGGGCGTAACCCGCGAACGGCTGCCGCGCACGTGGGAGCAGATCCCGGCCGTGCCGAGCGGCGCGTTCAAAGAAGCCGCGCTCACCACGTTCGATCCGCATCGCGCGGCGCTCGCCTTTACGACCAGCGGCACGACTGCCGGCCTCGGCGGCCGCCACTACATGGAGACGAGCGCGCTCTACGACGCCGCACTGCTGGCCGGATTCGATCGCTACATGCTCGCCGATCGCGCGGCATTGCGCTATCTGAACCTCGTACCGAATCCGGCCGATCGGCCGGACTCCTCGCTTGGCTATATGATGGCCCGCGTCGCCGCCGCGCGCGGCGACGGCCGAACAGGATGGTTCGTACGGGGCGACGATCTTTTCTTCGATGCGTTCGTTGATGCGCTCGACGAAGCGATCGCGCGGGGTGCGGCGGTCTGCATCGCGGCGACGGCGTTCGCGCTCGTTGGAGTGCTCGATCTTTGTGCCCGGCGCCACCAGACGCTCGCGCTGCCCGACGGCTCGCGCATCATGGAGACGGGCGGATTTAAAGGCCGCGCGCGCGTCGTCGAGCGAGACGAACTCTACGATACGGCCGCGCGCCGGTTCGCGGTGCCGCGGGCGGCGATCGTGGCCGAGTATGGGATGACGGAACTCACGAGTCAGTATTACGATTCACTCGAGTCGCGCGCGCAGCCGGTGCGCGTGAAAGTCGCGCCGCCTTGGCTGCGCGCCCGCGTCGTCGGCCCCGACGGTACCAACCTCCCCAAGGGGACCGTCGGCGCGCTGGTGCACGTGGATCTCGCGAACCGCTCGTCGTGCGTCGCGATCGCGACCGAAGATTTGGGAGTCGAGGTCGACGGCGGATTCGTCCTAATCGGGCGCGAGCGCGGCGCCGCCCTGCGCGGATGCTCGCTCGATGCCGAAGAACTGCGCGCGACGGTGCGTCTTTGAGTCTGCGCGAGCTTCCCGCGCGGGCGATCGTGCACGCGATCGCGGACGCCGCGGAGCGCTGGAGCGACGCCGACTTCCCGCCGCGCGTGCGCCTGCTCGACGGCATCGTCGCTCGCACGGGCTACTCATTTCCGGTGGTGGAGTACGCGCTCGACGCGCTCTTTTTCTCGATGACGGTTCCGGCGATCGTCGCGGCAATCGAAAACGAACTCGGATCGCTCGACGCACTCGACGGCTTCGCGCCGCGCAACGGGCGGCCGACGGCCTGGGCGCGCGGCCTCGACCGGATCGGCATCATCTCCAGCCGCACGACGATCGGTGTGGCGTTGGCGCCGGCGATCTTCGCGCTCTGCGCGAAGGCGAACGTGCTCGTAAAAGACCGCGAGGACGGCCTCGTCGCCGCATTTTTCGAAACGCTCGCGCAAGAGCGCGCGGAGTTCCGGCACTCGGCGCAGGCGCGCGGTTGGAACGCGCGCGAGAGCGCCGGCGAACTGCGCGGATTCGATGCGGTCGTCGCGTTCGGACGCGACGCGACGCTCGGCGAGATCCGCGCCGGGCTCGACGCGCAGACGCGCTTTATCGGCTACGGATCGCGCGCGAGCGTGGGGTATATCTCGCGAGAATGGCTCCACGACGAAGCCGGCGCGTGCGAGATCGCGACGCGCGCGGCGCGCGATGTGGTGCTCTACGATACCGAGGGCTGCATGTCGCTGCACGCGCTCTTCGTCGAAACCGGCGCGGCGATCGACCCCACGCACTTCGGCAAACTGCTGGCCGACGGCATCGTGCGATCCGCGATCGAGTTCCCGCTCGGGGCGCGCGAACCCGCAACGGCCGCGGCGATTGCCAACGCCCGCAATCTGGCCGCGTTTCGCGCGAGCGCCGGAACGGGCGCCGTCTTCGCCGACGCGAGCGCGAGTTACGCCGTCTTCGTCGATCCGCCGCTCGGCGACCCGCCGCTCTTTCTGCCGCGAACGCTCGCGATCTACGCGGTGAGCGAACCCGCCGAGGCGCTCGCTTACCTGAACCGGCACGGCATCGCCCTCGAAGCGTTCGCGCTCGCCGGCGAGCGCCCGGAGGTCCTGCGGCTCGCGGTCGATGCCGGGGCAGTTCGCATCGCACGCTTCGGCGAACTGCAACGGCCACCGCTGCACGGCGATCACGGCGGACGTCCGCGGATCGCCGATTTCATCCGATGGATCGATAAAGACCTGTGAACGCACGCAACCGCGACCTGCGCGGCCCACTTCGAGCCTTTGAATCGCACAACGTCACCTACGTTGACGACGTCGTTCCGATTTTCTGGGAGTCGGCCGAGGGCGCAACCGTTACTGACGTCGACGGCAACGTCTATATCGATCTCACCGCCGCCTTTGGCGTCGCAAACACCGGCCACAGCAATCCGTACGTCGCCGCCGCGATCGCCGATCAGGCTTCGCGTTTGATGCACGCCATGGGGGACGTGCATCCCACCGAAGTCAAGACCAAGCTGCTCGAAAAACTCGCGGCCATCGCCCCCGGCGACCTCTCGAAAACGTTTCTCGCATCGACCGGATCGGAGGCGGTCGAGGCCGCATTGAAAACCGCCGTCATCGCAACGGGAAAGGCGGCGTTCGCGGCCTTTCGCGGTGCGTACCACGGTCTTTCGCTTGGCGCGCTCGCCGTATCGGGGATCGAAAAATTCCGTACGCCGTTCGCCGCGCTGATCCCGCAGAGCACGCTCTTCTTCGATTACGGCCAGCCGCTCGAACAAGTTCGCGCGCAACTGCAGGCGCGCACCGATATCGCGGCGATGATCGTCGAACCGCTGCAAGGGCGCGGCGGCTGCGTCGTGCCGCCCAAGGGCTACCTCGCCGGATTGCGCGCGATCTGCGACGAATGCGGCATCTTGCTGATCTTCGACGAAATTTACACGGGCTTCGGACGCACGGGCTATCTGTTCGCATGCTCGCACGACGAAGTCGTGCCGGATATTCTCTGCATCGGCAAGGCGATGGCTAACGGCTTTCCGATCTCGGCAACGATCGCGACGCCGGCCGTTATGGATACGTGGCCGCTCTCGCGCGGGGAAGCGCTCCATACGTCGACGTACCTCGGCAATCCGATGGGCTGCGCCGCGGCGCTGGCAAACGTGCACGAGATCGAACGGTTGGAACTGCCGGCGCGCGCGCGGGAACTCGGCATCGCGCTCGGCGTGCGGCTAGCGCGCCTGCGCGAAAACGGGAAAGCGCGGGCGATTCGCGGGCGCGGTCTCATGTGGGGCATCGTGTTAAACGACGGGGCGGCGGCCGACCGCGCGGTCAAACGCGCGCTGCAGGCCGGCGTCATCGTGCTTCAGGCCGGACCGGAGGGGAACGTTCTCTCGATCACGCCGCCGCTGGTCATCGGCGAGGACGACCTTTTTCGCGCTATCGATATCATCGAGGAGAGCCTTTCATGACGGACAAGCCCTATCGCGTCGGCATCGTGGGAAGCGGGTTCGGGGTGAAAGCGCACCTACCGGCCTTTATCGCGCACCCGCGCTTCGAGGTGGTCGCACTCGCGTCGCCAACGAGCGCCGCGCGCGTCGCTTCCGAGCGGAAGATCCCGCACGCGTTCGCCTCCTGCGCCGAGATGCTCGCCGGCTGCGAATTGGACGTCGTGTCGATCGCATCGCCGCCGTTCACGCATCACGCGGATGTTCTCGCCTCGCTGGCTGCTAACAAGCACGTGCTCTGCGAGAAGCCGTTCGCGCTCACCGTCGCCGAGGCCGAGAGCATGCTAGATGCGTCGCGCAAGGCCGGCACGGCCTGCGGCGTGATGCACGAGTTTCGCTGGATTCCCCAACGCACCGCGATCAAAGAATTGATCGAGAATCGACATCTTCTTCCACTGCGCGAAATTGAGATCACGCAGCTCGCAACCTGGCTGCGCGCCGAGGATACCGACCGCGGCAATTCGTGGTGGTTCGATCGCGCGCGCGGCGGCGGAATGGCGGGTGCGCTGCTCTCGCACCTCATCGATACGTCAAATTGGCTCGCCGATCGTGCACCCGTGCGCAGCACCGGCTACATCCGCACGGCAAACCCGGATCGTCGCGACAAGAACGGCAGCTTTACATCCACGGTGGACGACGGCTGTTTCGCGCTGCTCGACTACGGCGAAGGATTGATCGCTCGTCTGAGCTGCGACGCGACGACCGCCGTCGAGTCGTTCACGCTCTCGGCACATGCCGAAAATCGCACGGCGGTCGCGAGCGGCACCGGCATGACCGACATGCGGCTCTTCGCGGTCGATACCGACGAGACGTCGGAACTCGAGTGCAAACCGTCGCCCTATGCGAAGATGGAGTCGGCCGGCGCGAACGTCCCCTACATCCTGCAGCTGCTCGACGCATTCGTCGCGCAGATCGAAACGGGAACGAGCGCGCTCCCGACCTTCGATGAAGCCGTTGCCACGCAACGGGTCCTCGCCTCGATCGGATTCGGGAGCTAGCGCCTAGGGGTTCGGATCGCCGACGGCGTTGGCCATCGCGCGATAGACGTTCAAGCGGCCGCAGCCCGCTTTTGGATCGGTCAAACGTTGCGCGGTGGCACAGAGTACGTTCTTGACGTTGGCGGCCGGCACGCCGGCGCCGAGTAAAAGCGCCGCCGCGCCCGCCACGTGCGGCGTGGCTTGCGAGGTTCCGGCAAAGAGCGCCCGGCAATCGGTTGGACCGGTGGGGTTGCCGTAATCGGCCGCGCATGTCGCAAAGCTCTTATCGGTGCTCGAGTCGATATTCTCGATCCAGTGCAAGTCGTCGGGATCGTTTGCGACGGGGTCTCCGCCCGGCGCCACGACGCCCCACGCCGTTGGATTGGCCGCGTCGTAATTCGAGTACGATGCAACTTTTTCGACCGGTGCGCTGGCGTTTGAATCGTCGATGGCCGACGCGCCGACGGCGATCACGCCCGGGTCGGCGGCGGGATAGTCGAGCGTCGTGGCCGTTTCATTTCCGGAGGCCGCAACCACGACGACGCCGGCGGCGATCGCGTTTGCGACCGCGTTCTCTTCGGTGGTGTCCTTGCTCCCGCCCAGACTCAGGCTAATGACGCGCGCGCCTTTGCTCACCGCGTCTTGAATTGCGGTGGCAATATCGGGCGTGCTGGCCGAGCAGAGCGGGTCGGTCGATTTCGGCGGGCAACCCGCAGCCGGCGGGTCGGCAAAGACGCGGAAGATCATCAATTGCGCGTTGTAGCCGGTGCTCGCGAATCCGACGCCGTTGCCGTTTTCGCCCGCTGCGATACCCGCAACGTCGGTGCCGTGGCCGTCGTTGTCGTGCATGCTGGGATCGTTCTGCGTCACGACGCCGTTGACGTCGGTTTCGGCGTACACGATTTTATTCTTCAGCTCCGGATGCGTGACGTCCGCGCCCGTATCGATGATGGCGATCTTGATGCCCGTACCGGTTGCATTCGCGTGAATACCCAGCGAGTTCGAACTCGCATTCGCGTAGGCCCAGGCGTTCGCGGCGCACGTCACATGCATATCCCACTGACCGGGCAGGCTCGCCGACTCGTAGAACGGCGGAACGTTCGCCGGCGCGAATCCACGGTAGTAGGGGTCGTTGGTGAACGCAGCCGATGCGTTCGACGACATCAGGTGGCGATAGGCCACGCGGTCGACGCTCTGCACGCCGGGAGCGCTCTTCAATTGTGCGGTCGCCGCGTCGACCTGCGACGGGTCCACGCGAACGATTTGCGTCACTTTGCCGATCGCGGCAAAATCGAACTGCGTTCCGGCCTGCGCGCGCGCGGCCGAGAGCGAAGAACGCATCTGCGAGCGGTCCTGGAGATAGCGCGCGCGGTCGAACGTGACCGCGAGTTCGCCCGGGACGTATCCTTGCGCCGATGCGGTGCCGCGAACCGGATGGCCGCGTAAAACTTCCGGGGAACGCGAACCGGCCGATAAGGTCTGCCGTCCGGCCGATTGCGGAGCGCCGGCCGTGGTGCACGCCGCGAGCACGCCGGGCGGCGGAGGCGGGGGCGGCGTCGGCGTCGATCGCGGACCCATGGGCGGGTTGCCGCCCCCGCTCCCGCCGCCGCACGCGCTCAAAGCAAAACCGACCGCTAGGGATAGGGCGCCGAGACGAACCAGGGACTTCACGATGGCGTTCTCCTCAAAAGATCGCCCGTGGACCCTCGGGCGGTTTTCCTCGTTTACGAATACGTAGAACCCGTTGGTTCCCGTTTATGCAGATAGTTCCACAGCAACCCGAGCGCGGCGGTGGCCGCTCGCGCGGTAATCGCCTCGCGACCGCCGCGCAGTTCATACCGTCGAGCCTTGACCGTTCCGTCGGCCGCAGCGAACCCGATCCAAACCAATCCGACCGGTTTCTCCGGCGTCCCGCCATCGGGGCCCGCTATGCCGGTTGTCGAAATCGCGACGTTCGCGCCCAAACGCGAGCGCGCGCCCGCGGCCATCGCCATCGCCACTTCTTCGCTTACGGCGCCGGCCTTTTCTAGTATCGGCCGTTCGACGCCGAGCAACTGCATTTTCACCGAATTATCATATGCGACCACGCCGCCAACGAAACTCTTCGACGCCCCGGCAACGGCCGTCAACGCCGCGCAGATTGCGCCGCCGGTGCACGATTCGGCCACGGCAACCGTTTGATTGGCCTGCTGCAGCAACGCATGAATCGCTCCGGCGAGAGTCTGCTCGTCGCATCCGTAGACGTGTCCGGCCAAGCGGCTCTCGAGATCGCGCTGCACCGGCGCGATAAGTTCCTCGGCACGTTCGCGCGAGGACGCCTTTGCCATGAGCTTCACGTCGCACCGGTATTGGTGCGCGAGTACGGCGATCTTGGGGTTCTCGAGAGTGCGAAAAAGATCGCCGATGCGGTGATCGATCTCGGACTCGCCGATTCGGATCGTGTGCAGCACGCGCGTGTAGATCGCGTCGCCGACGCCGAAGCGTTCGCGCAGGTACGGAACGAGCGCCTCAGCGAGCATCGGCTTCATCTCCTGCGGAACGCCGGGCATGCTCGCGATGAATTTACCGTCGGCGCGAAACGCGATGAAACCCGGAGCCGTGCCGTTGGGATTGGCGAGCACCCGCGCGCCGCGCGGCAGCAGCGCCTGCTTGCGATTGTTCTCCCGCATGACGCCGCCGCTCTTGGCGAACCACGTCTCAATCGCTTCGAGCGATGTTCGATCGAGTTCCACGTCGAGTCCGAGCGCGTCGCAGACGGCTTCCTTCGTGAGATCGTCGACGGTCGGACCCAGGCCGCCGGTCGTAATCAGGCCATCGGCACGCTCGAGCGCGCTTGCGAGCGTCGCCGCGATGCGCGCGCGGTTATCGCCCACGGTTTGCGTACCATAGACGTCGATGCCCGCGGCCGCGAGCGTCGCCGCGATGTGCGCGGTGTTGGTGTCGACGAGTTGCCCGAGCAACAATTCGGTTCCCACCGCAACGATCTCAACGCTGGGCATCGTCGAACCACTTCGGGTAACGAAACACGATCTCGGCTTCGAACCCTTCGGCCGCCTCGATCATCGCTTGGCGCCGCTTCGGCGATTGCTCGGGCGCCGGATTCTCGCGGCGCACCGCTTCGCGCGATGCCGCCAGCGACTCGATAAAGCCTGCGAACTTCGCGTCCATCACGCGCGCCAGCGCGGCCTTGAGAATCTTCCCAACGCGCGGCGCGAGTCCCGCGGTGGAGATGGCGACGCGCACGGGGCCGGCCTTGACGATCGCCGCCATGGCGACGAAACCGAACGCGGGTTGGTCGATGCAGCAGAGCAGAAACCGATGCCGGTCAGCAAGCGCGCGCAGCCGCGCGGAGAGTTGCTCGTCCTGCGGCGTCGAGATCACGAAGAACGCGTCGATCACGTCCTCATCGCGCAGCGACGCGCCGTCGTAAATCCGTCGCACGTCGGCGCCCGCTTCGAGCAGCGCCTCGCTCTTCTCAATCGCCTCCCGATCGTCCGCCGCCCCAACCACCACGCACGTTCGTCCAACGAGATTAAGACTAACCGGATAAAACACTCTCACAATAACGCAACACCCACAGTGCGAGCCACACGAACAAGTGCTTTATCATCGGTAGCCAGGGGTAGCCCCATGCGTTGAGCCAATCGAAGGTATGCCGAATCGTACGCGGTGAGATTATAGGCACGCGCCAACATTGCGATTTCGCGCGATTCATCGATTCCCGGAGGGCCATCGATGGAGATGGGCAGGTTCATGAGAAATGCGAGTTGGGTATTGCGCTCGTCAACCACTATGCGCTTTGCCGCTTCTGCGCTCACAAATGCGTTGATAACCTCAAGCGGCCAAATGACCGGAACGATCGCCCCGTCGCTCAAGACACCGTCAAGTAGGCGCTCCGAGCGGGACGACGTTTCGTCTTGGAAACACCAGCTAATCGATATCGAGGCATCGACCACGCAACTCAATGGCGACGGCCTCGCGTAACGAGGTCTTTTATTTCTTGCGAGGTCATATTTAACCGTGGACCGTGCGCGTCGCGCCACTCACGAAACAGGCGAACTTGCTCTTCGCGATTCGGCTTGACGCTCGCCGGACTCAGGACGGCAACGGGTATGCCGCGTTTGGTTATCGTTATGCTTTCGCCCGCAGCCACTTCGTCCAAAAGCCGCGGTAGATGCGTTTTGGCCTCGTAGGCGCCAATGGTTTTCACGCGAATGGTCCTCCTTCGACTAGTCTATTGACTAGTCTAGGCTAAAAATCCACGGGGCGCAAGTAGAATTCGTTGATGGCGGTGTTGGTGAGCATGGCCGTGGTGGGGAGATGACGCTTCCAATGGGTGCCGTCGACGCGGCGGCGCACGAGGCGCACGTCTTCGAGCGCGAAGCCGCGTTCGACCAATTGTGCGTCGGTATACCCGACGAGCAATTGCGCGAGGATCGCATCGGCGCGCGCGTACGAGATGCCCAAATCGCCCTCATCGGTCTGGTCGGCCTCCAAATCCGCGCTCGGAGCCTTGGCGACGATCGCTTCGGGCACGCCCAGATACCGTGCGAGGCCCCAGACTTGCGTTTTGAAGAGGTCGCCGAGCGGATTGACCGGCGGCGTGTCGTCGGCATGCCAGGTAAAATAGCCGAGCAGCCGTTCGGTTTTGTTGCCGGTTCCGATCGGCAGCGCGCCCAGCTTCGCCGACTGATCGAAGAGCACGAGCATGCGCGTACGGGCCATCACGTTGCCGCGCCGGCGCGCGTCGGCATCGGGTTCGAATTGCAGATAGCCGTCGACCGCGGCCGAAATCTCGATCGTACGTTCGTGAATTCCGAGCGCGTCGATGACCGACTGCGCGTCGGCCAGGCTGCTCGGGCTCGAGGTCGCGTACGGCATGCGAATCGCGTACACGTTCTGCGCTCCGAGCGCGCGAGCGCAGAGATACGCGGTCACTGCCGAATCCACGCCGCCCGAGAGCCCGATCACCGCGCGCGGAATCGACCGCCGCACGATCAATTCGTCGTGCAGAAATGCTTCGAGCCACTCGGCCGCAACGCGCGCGTTGATCGTAGGCGCGTGCGCGAACTCGTCGCGCGGCGCCTCAACGATCGGCAGCATCTTGCCTCGTCGCGCCGCGGGGAAGCGGCAGCGTTTCGTCGAGAAGCAGATCGGGCAGCACGGCGCTCAAATCGCCGAGCAACGGCAACGAGGCGCGCGCGAGATCGATCTCGCGCGAATCGATCGTCGCCCGCACGATGCACGCGCCGAGCGGCGGCGCCTGCACGACGATGCGTCCGCGCGGATCGATGACGCACGACGATCCCGTCATTCCCTTGCCGCCCTCGAATCCCGCAAGCCCCGCGTAGAGCACGTAAACGCCGTGCTCGGCCGCGATCGCGCAGAGGATCTCGCGCCAGCGCGCGACCGAGGCGAGCTCTTCGCCATCTTCGATCCCACGGCCGGGGGCGGCGCTCGGAACGATCAACAGACGCGCGCCCTTGATCGCGGCGATCGTCGGCATGATGGAATGCCACACGTCCTCGCAGATCAGCAGCGCGGCAGTACCGAAACGCGTGGGAAACGTTCGCAGGCGCCGGCCTCGCGAGAGAAAGCGCTCCTCGTCGAAAACGCCGTACGTCGGCAGGAACATCTTGCGATGATTTCCGATGCACTCGATCGCGCGCTGCGGCCCGAGATGCAGATACACGGCGCTGTTGTAATACGTCCCGCCGTCGTTTTCGTAGTACCCGCAGACGATGTCGACTTCGCGATCGCCGCCGGCGGCAAACCACGCCGCCGAAAGATCCGCCACAAAACGGTCGCGTTCCAAGGCCAATTCGTAGACGGCGCCTTCGAGAAAGTACCCGGTCAGCGCCGCCTCGGGTAAGACCACCAGATCGGGCGGTTCGTCGCCGCCGGCAAGCTGCGCGAAGATCTCGCGCAAGTCGCGCAGGTTTTCCGCGTAGCGGCCCTTCTGCGGTTTCGTCTGGACGATCGCGACGCGAACGCCGGCACTCGCGCGCGCCAAGCTAACCGGCGGTTCCACCGACGGCCACCTCCGGCTCGATCTCGCCCGCAGCCGCCATACCGAGTTTGGCCGCGCACTCCTCGGCCGGATAGGTCCAGATCTCCGCGAGTGTGGGATGCAGGTGGGGAATCTTGATGAATTCTTGCACGGTTGCGTTGTACGACATCGCCACGATCATTTCGTGAATGAGATCGGATCCCCAGGGACCGAGAATCGCCGCACCCAGAATCTTTCCGGAATCGGGGCAGGCCATCACCTTAACGAAGCCCTTGGTCTTGTTCAAACACATCGCCTTGCCGTGCTCGGCGAAGTCGTAGACGCCCTTGACGTAGGCCGTACCGGCCGCCCGCAGCTCGCGCTCGGTCTCGCCGACGACGGCGACCTGCGGTTCGCTAAAGACGGTATGCGTTTTGACCAAATCGTACGTGGCGCGTTCGGCGCCGCCGGTGACGGCGTTGCGCGCGGCGATCTCGCCTTGATAGATCGCAACGTGCACGAGCATGTGCGTTCCCGTAACGTCGCCGATGGCGTACACGTCGGGATTGCAGGTACGCAATCGATCGTCCACCTCGATGCCCGTAATGTGATGGCACGGCACGTTAGCCTTATCGAGATCCAGACCCTCGAAATTCGGCACGCGCCCCAAACAGTAGAGAATCTCGTCGGCGGCTACCTCACCCTCGACGCCATTGGTTTCGCAGTGCACGATCTTTTGGCCGCCGCTCGCGCTCACGCGGACGGCGTGCGTTTGCGTCAGCACCTCGATTCCGTCTTCGCGATAGTACTCGGTCAGCGCGTCGCCGATATCGTCGTCTTCGCCCGAGAGCAAATGCTTGCTGCGCAGCACGATCGTCACCCTCACACCCATGCGCGCGAAGAATTGTCCGAGTTCGCATCCGATGTAGCCGCCGCCAAGCACCACCAGCGACTTCGGCAATTCGCGAAGCTCGAGCGCCCCGTCGCTATCGATGAACCCCGCCTCGCGAAGACCCGGAATCACCGCAGGCGCCACGACGCTGCCGGTCGCGATGATGAAGGTATCGGCCGTGAGAATCGTATCGGCACCCACCCGCACTTCGCGCGGCGAGAGAAAACTCGCAACGCCTTCGTAGAGCGGAAACTTGCGGATGCCTTCGATTCGATAGTCGGCAAACTCGCGGATCAGGCGGTGTTTGCGACGCATGATTTGCTCGAAGTCGATCGAGATTTCGCCGGCCCGCACGCCCAGCTCGGCAGCGTCGCGCATATCGCCCACGGCATCGCTCGAGGCCAGCAGCGCTTTGCTCGGCATACAGCCGCGCAGGATACACAGGCCGCCCAGGGGGCCGTGATCCACGAGCGCGACGTTCGATCCCAGGTCGTGGGCCGTGCGCGCGGCGGCATAGCCGCCGGAGCCGGCGCCGATCACGAGCAAATCGTACTGTACGCGTTTCATCGCATTCTACAACGCCGCCGGCGCGGGAAAGGTTGAGCCCGCTATTTCACATGCGCGGGCCGCGCGCTCATGCGGTGCGTGGATTCGATGAAACGCACGGTGCCGTCGCCTTGGACGAGCACCGAATGCGTTTTCGCGTGGTTCCCGTAGAATCGGACGCCGCGCACGAGATCGCCGTCGGTAATTCCGGTCGCACAGAAGACCAGGTTGTGGCCCTTCACGAGATCGTCGATCGTGTAGATGCGATCGATATCGCCGATGCCCATCGCCCGCGCGCGTTCGATCTCGTGCTCGCTACGCCACTCCAGACGCCCCATGAAATTGCCGCCCAGGCATTTGAGGGCCGCCGCCGCGAGCACGCCCTCGGGCGCGCCGCCGGTGCCCATCGCCACGTGAACGCCCGTTCCGTCGACGGCCGTGGCGATGCACGCGTCCACATCCCCGTCGGAGATCAGCTTGATGCGCGCACCGGCGCGCCGCACCTCATCGATGAGCTGCGCGTGGCGCGGACGATCGAGAATCACCACGGTTACTTCGTTGACCGGTTTATCGAGGGCGTTCGCGACCGCTTGCAGATTGTCTCGCACCGTCGCATCGATGTGCACGTACGGCGCCGCTCGCGGACCGACGGCGAGTTTCTTCATATAGGTATCGGGAGCGTTGAGCAGGCCGCCGCGTTCCGCAATCGCCATGACGGCAATCGAATTGGGGAGGCCGTTGGCTACCAGATTGGTCCCCTCGACCGGATCGACTGCGATATCGACTTCAAAGCCGCCGCGTCCGAGTTGCTCGCCGATAAAGAGCATCGGCGCCTCGTCGCGTTCGCCTTCGCCGATCACGATGCGGCCCGAGATCGCCATCTCGTTGAGTGCTTCGCGCATGCTTTCAACGGCCGCTCCGTCGGCGCTATCGCGCTCGCCGCGACCCATCCACCGCGATGCAGCCAAGGCCGCACTCTCGGTGACCTTCACGAAGTCCAACGTTCCGACCGGGCTCGTCGCCGGCCGTGCGATCACGGTTGCCATGCTCCCCAGGCTACAAGGGAAGCGGATTGATTCCTTTTAACTGCCATTGGGTCGTGTCAGCACAGGTCGATAGCTCTCCCACGCAAATGCGCTTTCCTCACAGCGGCTCGCTTTTTGTGGCCGGTTGGGGTCCGCTCGCGGCCGTCGTGGCGGCCGGGCTAACGCTCGGATTCTTCATCTGGTACGAAATGCTCGTACCCATCCAAAACGCCGCCATCTCCGAAATCGGGCTCCCGGTAAGCGTCGTGCTCGCCGCCGTTCTCGTGGTGTGGGCCTGGACCGCCTACGGCGGATACTTCGCACGGCGCTGCGGCGTGAAACTCGATCGCTCGCTGCAGTACGACGCGCTCACGTGGATCCCGTTCGTATTGCTCTGGCTGTCGTTCGCGCTGCCGATCGCGATCACGCGCGGTGCGGCGCTGGCGGTCGTCTGCGCGGGCATCTTCTTGATCGCGAAGATTCTCATCGCCGCGCGTTTTAACGCGACCGTTCGCGACGTGCTCGTGGACTTCGCCATCACGCGCTTCGCCATCATCGTCATCGCCGAACTCGCCGCGGTAACGATCGGTCAGCGCGCCGGCACGCACGTTGAGGAGTCGCGCCACCTCCTGCTCAACGTTTGGAGCCGCTGGGATGCCGTCCACTATCTCGACATCGCGCATAACGGCTATCACGGCACGGACATGGCATTCTTCCCTCTCTATCCGTACTTGATTCGGCTGCTCGGTCATCCCGCCGGGAACTACCTTATCGCCGGCTTGCTCATTTCGACGACGGCGTTTTTCTTCGGCTTGATCTTCCTCTACAAACTCGTCGAGCACGAGTTCGATCGCACGGTCGCACGGCGCGCGATCTTTTACGTCTCGATCTTTCCGACGGCGGTCTTCTTCTCCGCGGTCTACACCGAAGCGCTCTTCTTCCTGCTGACGGTTGCGTCGTTCTACTATATGCGCGAGCACAAATGGTGGCTGGCCGGGCTCATCGGGCTCTTTGCGGCCATGACGCGCGTCGAGGGCGTGCTGCTGGTGGTTCCGTTTGCGATCGAATGGTACGGCGCGTACCGCAACGACCTGGCTTCCGGCGTGCGCAAACTCTTTTTCATCGCCCTCATTCCGCTCGGACTCGCGCTCTATATGGGCTATCTTTGGGTGCTCAACGGCGACCCGCTCTACTTCTCGCACGTCCAGAGCCACTGGAATCGCCACTTTGCGGCGCCCTGGACCTCGGTCATCGCGACATTCGGAAAGATCGAGCATGCGACCGCGGGTCTGACGGTCGCGCAGCAGTTGCTCGAACTGGTCTTCACCGCGCTGATGATCGGCGTTCTCATCGCCGGCTGGCGCAAACTCAAACCGTCGTATATCGCGTACATGGGACTCTCGATTCTCGTGCCGATGTCGACCTCGAGCCTGATGAGCATGCCCCGCTTCGCGCTCGTGCTCTTCCCGATGTTCGTGATCCTCGCGCTCTGGGGGCGCCGCCCCGGCGCGAACAATGCGATCGTCGCGTTTTCGCTGCCGCTTCTGGGTCTCTTCACCGTTTTGTTCGCAGATTGGTATTGGGTTGCATAATTCGATCGGCGGTCTCGCACAGCGCCGCGGCGTTCGTCAGTTCGTCAAGTTTGGAATCGTCGGCGTCTCGGGTTTGGCGATCAACGCGATCGTCGCGCACATCCTGCACGACCGCGCGCGCTACTCCGATTTTACCGACTTCGCGATCGGGTTCATGGCGGGCGGTTTTTCGAATTACTTCCTCAACCGCATTTGGACGTTTCGTTCCGAGCGCAACGCGCTCGTGGAAGGCGCGCAGTTTCTCACGGTCTCCTTCATCGCGTTGCTCTTCGGCAAATTGATTTTTTGGGTCGCGGCCGAGCAACACTTCGATCACTTCACGACGATCTGGTTTGCCGCTACCGCGGCCGGCGTGTTCGTCAACTTCTTCCTGAATAAATATTGGACGTTCAAGCACGTAAATTGATCCTCGGTTTATCTGCCGCCCTCTGGTGGCGGATCGGCCTGGGCGCGATCCTTCTGTTGGCATTGGCCCTGCGTCTGAAGGGCATCCACGATCCGATTCTCGATCATCCGGGCTGGCGCCAGGGCGACACGGCGTCGATCGCGCGGAACTTCGCGCAGTTGCAGTTCAACCTGCTCTATCCGCAGACGAACTACAACGGGCCGCCGCCCAACTACGTCGAGCTGGAACTGCAGATCGTTCCATTCTTGGCGGCGATCTTCTATAAGATTCTGGGCGTCCACGAGATCTTCGGACGGCTGATCACCATGGCGTTTTCGCTCGGGACCGTTGCCGCTCTCGGATTCTTCGGGCGTTGGCTCTTCACGAGTCCGCTCGCCGGGCTTTTTGCAGCGTTACTCTTCACAATCATGCCGGGAAGTTTCTACTACGGCCGCACGTTCATGCCCGACACGACGATGGTGTTCTTCCTCACCGTAGCGCTGTATGCGATTGCGCGATTGCTGGTGGACGACGAGACGCTGGGCTGGCGCCGGGTCGGCGGTGCAACGGCTCTGCTAGCTCTAGCGTATCTGGCTAAGCCGGTCTCGCTTGCCGCGCTCGTGCCGCTCGCCGCGACGATCGCGCAGCGGCTGCGCGACGGACGCACGATGCGTTGGGCCGGCATCGCCATGCTCGTCGTGGTGCCGCTCGTGCTCTTGTACGCCTACGACAAGGCGGTCGCGGCGCACGCGGAGTGGCACTGGGCGAGCGGTATCACCACGCTGCACGTGATTCCCGCGCTGCGGGCCGCCGCAACCACGACGGCGGGTTTCGCCTTGAAATGGGCGCGCTTTCGTCAGGTTCTCGGCATGCTGACGTGGACGATGCTCGGCCCGGTCTGCACGGCGCTCGGGCTGCTCGGCTTCATCTTCTTTCCGCGCGCCGCACGCTCTCGCGCGCTGCTCTGGGGCTGGCTCGCCGGCGGCCTGCTCTATACGTACGTCGTCGTGACCGTCGAACGCGTGGACTACTACATGTACCTGCTGCTGCCGCTTGCGGCGCTGACGGGAGCCGCATTCCTCGCACGCGTCGCTTGCGCGTTCGCCGCCAGTGCGCTCGCGCGTCCCTACAAGGTTGGGGCCGCACTCGCCGGCGTGCTCTTACTCGCACTCGCGGTGGAGCAGAATCGCGCGATCGCGAAGCCGTATTACGCCTACTCAAAGAGCGTCTATCGCAATGCAATCGCGCTCGATCGGACGCTGGCTCCGAACGCGTTGATCGTGATGGGTCACTACGATCCCTCGATTTTATACTACATTCATCGCTACGGATGGGAAGAGGATCCGTATCTTTGGACGCCCTTCGACGAACAGAGCGCGATTCGCAAGGGCGCGCGTTACTTCGTCGACATCGAGAAGAACCGCTTCAGTCGCAACGTCGAACTCTGCGCGTGGATGGCGCGTTTCCCGGTCATAAATCCTAACGCGCAATGGATCGTGTACGAGACCGATCCGCAGAAGGTTCTACCCGGTGCCGAAGCCCAATGGCGCGCGTTCCGCAACGCCGAAAAAGCCGGCCATGCCCGGGCGTGGCTCGAGCGCCACCACCTCTGCCTTCCGTCCTAACAAGCCCCATGCTTCGACAAGCTCATGCTTCGACAAGCTCATGCTTCGACAGGCTCAGCATGACAAAAGAAGAAGAACGCCCCCCCTTTGTCATCCTGAGCTTGTCGAAGGACGAGCCCGTCCGAAGGACGAGCCTGTCGAAGGACGATGCGTTAGGGTAGCGGGAGCAGCGAGGCCGACGAGGCGTTTTTGGTGGAGAGCGCTTGGGCTTGCGGGGCGCCCGATTCTACGAGTTGACGATAGGCGATGAGCCGGTTCGTGTTCTTGGCGATGTCGAGCTGCATTTCGTAGGACTGCTCGATCGCGCTCGTCAAATCGTTCGTATCGTACGTGTAATTGAATCGGTGGATGCTGCGCAAAATGAGCTTGTTCTGCTCGTTGAGCGTCGCGTACGATTTCTGAATCTGCTCGCCGGCCGTGGTGTAGGTCGGGTAATTCGAGATCACGATCTCACGCTTGAGGTTCGCCTCGGCGATCGCCGATCGGAGTCCTTGTATGCGGACGCTCGAAGGGTCGTACTTCGCGGCCGCGTTAAGCGTTGCAAGGGCGTCGTCGAAGTTTCCGCGCCGGTAATCCGAACTCGCGATATCGATCGAAACGGCCGTAAATCCGGTCCTCGCTCGCTGGTCGGCCGGATCGACGCGAAGCGCCAAGCGGTAGGCGAGCGCGGCTTCGTGCAGGTTTCCGCGCACGAGCGCGGAGGCACCCTGATTCACGCGGGTATTGACGATCCAGCGCTGCACCGGTCCGGCGCAGCCGGCGCTTGAGAGGAGCACCGCGCCCAGGCACGCGAGTTTGGCCAGGTGTGAGATTCGCATAAGCCGTTTCATCGTATGTGCGTGAAGAAATGTGCGACGAGCTCGATCACCTTCGCCGACGGCCACAGAATCAACTGCGATAAGATGGTTCCGGCGATCGCGGTCAGGGCCAGATAGAAGACCATCGACCGAACGTGCTCGACCGGCCGGACGCCGCGTACGGCCTCGTCGGTGATCATCGAGGACGTTGGATCGACGAAGAGGGTGAACGCTACCGTTCCGACACCGTTGATGATTCCAGAGAGCCCTAGCGCCGTGCGTGCCGAGTCGATGTCCAGCAAGCTCGCATAGTACGAGGAGACGACGCCGATCGAGTATGCCGCCGTGATGAGCACGTTGAAAATCAACATGCGTTTGGGCAGCGCCGTCGAGGAAAACGTGCGCATGATGCTCAGGCTCGGAAAGCGATTGGCGCCGACGGCATCGCGGATCACGGCCGGATCGGCGAGCCGGAAGAGCGAGTGCGGAATGGAGCCGCGCTTCTCGAACGACTTGACGCCGCGCTTAAAGAGATAGATGAACATCGGCAAAAAGAGCGCGAAGACGATCATGCCGAGCGTGCCGGCGAACACGATGAGCCGCAGTTGCCAAAGCGTGGTTCCCAGCAACGCGTCGAACGCTGCCGCGTTGTGAGTCGCGTGCAGCACGGCCGCTCGTTTGGCCGCCCCGTCGGTCAACGGGCCCACGGTGATGCCGGAAAAAATGTTCGCCAAGCGCCCGAACGTTACGAACAAGTTGAAAAGCGAGATCGAGGTCGCGATCCGGCCGGTTAGAACGCCGGAAAGACGCGCCGCGTAGGCGCCGATGGTGACGCCCTGCACGATGAACGTAATGAGCATCGCGCCCACGAGTTCCCACGACCAGAATCCGGCCGCGACGTGATTATGCAGCGCTTCTATTCCAATCGACGGCCGACTCGTCGACCGGCCCGAGCACGCAGAGGCCGAGCTGCTCTTCGGCGAGCACCTCTTGCGCGAGCGCTCGGATGTCGTCCGCGGTTACGGCGTCGATCTTCGCCTCGATCTCCTCGGTCGTCACTTGGCGCCCGAGCGAGAACTCGCTACGGCCCAAACGAATCATCCGGCTCGACGTGCTCTCGAGCGCGAGCGTCAAGTTGCCTTTGATGTGTTCCTTCGCGAGTTTCAGTTCGCCGTCGGCGACGAGATGTTCGCGCAGCAGGGCGAACTGCTCGCCGATCACGTTTACGCATTCGCGCACGCTCTCCGCCGACGTGCCCGCATAGACGCCGAAGAGTCCGGTCGCTCGATACGCCGCTTGGAACGAGTACACGGTGTACACGAGGCCGCGCTTTTCGCGAATCTCTTGGAAGAGACGGCTGCTCATTCCGCCGCCCAAGATCGTGTCGAGAACGCTTAAACCATACCGGCGTTCGTCGCGAACCGAGAGACCGCGCGCGCCCATAACGACGTAGGCTTGTTCGCTTTCCTTGAATTTGAAGAGCCCCGCCGGCGTCGCCTTGGGGGCGTCGGGAACGGGAAGCGCGCAGGATCCCTCGAAGGCGGCGAATTTCGCACGCATGAGTTCGACGATCGCGTCGTGATCCACGTTTCCGGCCGCCGCGACCACGACCGAATTCGGTGCGTAATGCTTGCGCATGTGTTCGCGCAGATCGCCCGGCGTCACGCGCATGACCGTATCGGCGAAGCCGATCGTCGGCGCGCCGAGATCGCTTCCGCGCCACATGGTCTGCGTGAAGAGGTCGTGAATCATCTCGTCGGGCGAGTCGTCGTACATCTTGATCTCTTCGAGGACGACCTTCTGCTCCTTGGCCAGCTCCTGCGGATCGAACTGCGAATGCAGAAACATATCGGTGAGCACGTCGATGGCCAGCGGTACGTGATGATCGATGACCTTGGCGTAGTAGCAGGTCGACTCTTTATCGGTGAAAGCATTGAGGTTGCCGCCCACGCCGTCCATCTCTTCGGCGATCTGCCGCGACGTTCGCGTCTGCGTGCCTTTGAAGAGCATGTGTTCGACCAAATGCGAGATGCCGCGCTGCTCGGGGCGTTCCGCCGCCGACCCGACATCCGCCCAAATCCCAATCGAGGCCGAGCGAAATGCCGGCATGGCCTCCGTCACCACGCGCACGCCGTTCGGAAGCGTCGTCTTCTTGTACATTTTAAAGGCGCTCCGCCCTGGGCTCCGCTATTGCGGCGCGTCTTGATGTGGTGCTGACTTGGGCGCTTCCCGAGGGCTCGCTTGAATGATGTGGCATCTTAGTGTCCTTTAAAAGCGGTGCGGGCCCAGTCCTCGTCGAGGAAGATGCCTTGGTGCGCGTGGAGGCGCCGGGCGAGGGCTGCGGGCGTTTCGCCGCGCCGGACGCTTAGCGTAAAGACCGTTCGGCTCGAAGGCTTGGCGAGGTCGCCCGAAACGACGATCCCTTTGCCCACCGAGAGCGGGACCGTGGTCCAGAGATCGACCTCTTCCACTGGGGCGGTGCGGAACGTTTGCCCGACCAGCGCCTCAACTTCATCGAAGAACTGCCTCGCCGAGAGCCGTTGGTGGAACTTCACGCCCGAGAGGACCAGACCCGCGACGCGGTGGGAGTCGATTCCGTCCGCGTGCACCTTGAGCACTTGGGCCGGCCACTCGCTTGCGAAGATTGTCTTGCCGATTGCGATCGCCAACGCTTTTTCGTTGCCCTCCGCGCGCGAATCGGCATCCAGCGTTGCGACCGAGGGCGACGCGGCCGGCACGTGCAGCGCCTGCGCGTGCGCCTGCAACGGAAGCAACAGCACGACCAAAACGAGCGCGTGCTTCGACAAGCTCAGCATGACAAAAGAAAAGACGCGGTTACCGCTTGTCATCCTGAGCCTGTCGAAGGACGGCGAGTTGCCGCACGTTAGTATGATTGGGCAAAGTAGGCTTGTACTCGGGCCGGTTCGCCGCAGGCAACGCAGGATGCGTTTGCGCTTTTGAGCGGGCGGGTGTTGCGGGTGGTCGCGCCGGTTTCGGCCTTGACGTGCGCCTCGCATTCGGCGCGTTCGCACCACGGGATGTCGATCATGCCCGCGCGGTCCTTGCAGAGCGTGTAGAACGTTTCGCGATCGTCCACCTTATAGGTGTGACCGTTGAGGAAATGCTGCGCTTGTTCGTAGAGCGAGGCGTGCACCGCATCGAGCAGTTCGCCGACGGTCTCGCCGAGCCGCTCGAAGGGAACCACAGTCTTCGCTCCGTCCTCTCCCTTGGTTTTGTCGCGGCGCACGACCATGACGCTGCCCGACTCTAAATCGCGCGGACCGATTTCGATGCGCAAGGGTACGCCGCGCATCTCCCATTCGCTGTATTTCCACCCCGGGGAATAGTCGCGATCGTCCACGCGTACGCGCCGGCCCTGCGTGCGCAATTGTTTCGCAAGCTCGTGCGCCTTCTGCACGGCCGCATCGTTGCCGCCCTTCACGATCGGTACGAAGACCGCTTCGAGCGGCGCGATCTTTGGCGGCAGCCGCAGGCCGCGGTCGTCGCCGTGCACCATGATCAGCGCGCCGAGCATGCGCCACGACATCCCCCATGAGGTGGTGTGCACGTGTTTGGTCTGCTGGTCGACGTCCGCGAACGTGATGTCGTAGGCCTTGCTGAAATTTTGTCCGAGATCGTGCGAGGTCGCCGACTGCAGCGCCTTACCGTCGGGCATCAGCGCTTCGATCGAATAGGTCTCGATCGCGCCCGGGAAGCGCTCGCTCGCGCTCTTCGCGCCGGCGTACGTCGGCACGGCCGCCACGTTCTCCGCAAACTCTTTGTAGACGTCGAGCATGCGCAGCGTCTCTTCGCGGGCTTCTTGCGCGGTGGCGTGCGCGGTGTGGCCTTCTTGCCATAGGAACTCCATCGTGCGCAGGAACGGACGCGTCGCCTTCTCCCAGCGCACGACGTTGGCCCACTGATTGATGAGCACCGGCAAGTCGCGGTGCGACTGAATCCACTGTGCGTACATCGTACCGATGATCACTTCGGATGTCGGGCGAATCGCCAGCCGTTCGGTAAGTTTCTCTTGACCGCCATGGGTGACCCAGGCGACTTCGGGAGCGAAGCCTTCGACGTGCTCCGCCTCTTTGGCGAGCAGATGCTCCGGGATCAGCAGCGGAAAGTAGGCGTTCTCGTGCCCCGTTGCTTTAAATCGTTCGTCCAGATGCTTCTGAAGGTTCTCCCACATCCCGAATCCGTACGGCCGCAGAACGACGCACCCGCGAACCGGCGAGTACGAAACCAACTCGGCCTTGATGCAGACGGCGGTGTACCATGCGGAGAGATCGTCCGCCTTGCGCGGGATCTCTTTGACCAACAGTGCTTCGGACATGACCGGCCCCGATTCGGAGAAACCCCGAAGCGAGCCTCCTTGTCGCGGCGCCGAGTGCGTCAGCGAGTGAGGGTGATCAGGCTGGCCGAACCCGGCGCGACCGCAATCGGATTGCCCTGCGCCGGGCTCGGTGCGGAGATGGACACGCCCGATTTCGCCCGGAGCGACGAAGCCGTGAGAGTTCGAACCGTTGCGGTATCCAGACCGGTGCCCGAGATGCTGACCGCCGCCGCATCCCGCGCGTCGGGGTTTACGACCGTCACCAGAATGCTTCCGTCGTCGCGGCGCACGGCGTAGGCGCGCACGTTCGGGTGACTGCCGCCCAATTGCAGCGGCACGATGCGCGCGCCGGCGGACGGTGCGAAAAATTGGAGTCCGTAATAGAGCGGGCGCGAACTGAAATTGCCGTTTCCATCCGGCCGTTCGAAGAGCGGCGTGTTCGCGCCCGTGCCGCCGGCCGCAACGTTGATACCGGCGCCGGCCGCAGCCCCCACCCGATGCGCGAAATCGAGTCCCCAGAGTGCCGCGGCGAACGTGTCGGTTACGCCGGACTTTCCGTCGCCGGAGGTCGGCCTGCATGCCGCCAGACGATAGGGCGTGCGCGCCGCCAGCGCGGCGTCGCGCAGGCTCGAGAGCGTGTGCTCGAGCCGATCGTCGTCGTGCCCGTGCAGCAGCCGGTCGATCGTGACGCTCGAATCGGCGGGCGCACCCATCCGATCGTATCCCGCGGTTAGAAGCGCGATGTGCGTTCGCGCGTCGTGCGCGAACGGAACGGTCCAATCGTCGGTGTTCGCCGTAACCGACGGTCCCGCGAAGCGCGCGTTCCGAACGCGCGAGCGAATCGCGGTGCTAAACGTCACGAACTCATCGAGATACGCGCGATATCCGTAGTCCGACGCGCGCGTGCCGTTGGCTGCATACCGCTCGGGCTCGTTGCCGATCTCGAACGCCAGCAGACGATCGCCGAGCGCGCGCGCCGCGTCTTCGGCCTGTCCCACCGCTTCGGGCGGGTTCGACGCGCCCAGGTTCAGGCCGAGCAATACCGGCCAACCCGTCGCGCGCGAAAACGCGGCGAGGTTGCGCAGATCGTCGACGGCGTACACGATTCGATCGACGCTCTTTCCGCCGATACGCAACACGCCGGGGCCGAGACCGCGCACGAATCCGATCAGTTCGTCGTTCTGCGCGCTGAAGTACTGGCTCCCGGTGACGTTTGAGGCTTCAAAGCTCAAGCCCATGAAGTTTGCGGGCACCCGGTGCGACGGGCGGCTTGCGTCGATCGCGATCGAGGCGTCGAGCGATTGGGCGCGCGCGGATCCCGGCAAAAGCAGCGTCGCCGAAAGTGCCGCGCCGCTCGCCAAGAAAGCGCGCCGGTCGAATCGTACGTCGTTCATGGCCGTAGTACGTTCGCGAGGCAGCCGAAGGTTCCGGGGCGCAACGACAGACGGTTTAGGGTGGGGCCAAGCAACCAGATCGGTTCCGATTGGCCGCGATGTGCTGGGATGCGCACGTGGGAGATCAAAGTAAAGCCGCTTGGTTCGCGTCGCGCCTGCGACTCAGCACGCGCCTAAGTCACTTTTAAATCGCGATCGTTCATCCGCTCTAAGTTTGTGTATTACCGCCTTTCGCACTCCAGAAACCTCAACGAAGCCGTAAAGCAAGACGTCCCCTCGTTTAAGGTCGCCGTAATTGATGCCCGTGACGATAATCGAGTGCGGATTGTATGGCTTTAAACAGAGCGCGCCTTCTCTCACAACCACAACCACCATGCCTGGCTTCCAGCTATGCACTTCGTCGACGAGCAGTAGCGCCTCTGGCGCATTCGTAAACGTTCCGCGAGAAATATACTTAAACGAGTCCATGTTTTTTGGAGTCGTTCTGGTGGCCGATGAGTGGAGCGAGTGGCGATTCCGCGCGGAACACGAGATCGTCACGACGGCCATCAGGCAAAGCGCAATTCCATACAAACGACGAATCGCGGTCACCAGTAAAGTGCCCCTTGCCACGTTGCGTTCGTGATAGTCGTCTGACCGCGTGGAGGAAGCCCGCAATCAGCGCCACTACTGAGCACCGAACGGTCAATCTCGAGACGACAGGACCCAGTAATCGGGGTACGTCGCAAAATCGCCAATGACCGAGTCACGTCGTCAGACCGTAGCTTCGCGAGGCGGCCGAAGGTTCCGGGGCGCAACGACGAAGGAGTCGGCATGCCGAAATTCACGCGAATCTACACGCGCACCGGCGACGACGGGACCACCGGACTCGTCGGCGGTCAGCGCGTCAAGAAAAACAGCCTGCGTCTGGAGAGTTACGGCACGATCGACGAACTCTCGAGCGCGATCGGCGCCGCGCGATCGGCATTGCGCCCCGTGCTCGGCGCACACGCGCGCGCCGCGCGCCTCGACGCATGGCTCGCCTGGACGCAGGACGCGCTGTTCAACTTGGGCGCCGAACTCGCCACGTTGCCGGCGAATCGCTGGGCGAACATGCCGCTGATCGCTGCGAGCGATGCCCTGGCGCTCGAACGCGCGATCGACGAGGCGCAAGCCGGCCTTCCGCCGCTGCACAACTTCATCCATCCCGGCGGATCGGCGCCCGGCGCGTTGCTTCATCTCGCGCGCACGATCTGCCGCCGCGCGGAGCGATTGATGGTAACGCTGCGCGATGAGGAACCCGACGTTTCCGCCGAAACGGTGCGATTCATCAATCGGCTCTCGGACGCGCTCTTCGTGTGGTCGCGCGCGATCAATCGCGAATTGGACGAGCCCGAGCATTTGTGGGTTGCCTCCACGCAACCGCCCGAACCTCTCTAAGCTTTCTCGCGGCGCAACGCGCCCGAACGCCACGCATAGCGTAGCAGCGCAGCAACCGTAACCGCATCGTTGATCTGTCCCGAAGCCGCCGCCGCGAATGCGAGTTCTTCGGGCATTCGAACGAGTTCGATCGTCTCGACGTCTTCGAGTTCCGTATCGACGTGCTCGATGCCGCGCGCGAGAAAGAGTGAGATCGGTTCGCGCACGATCGACGGAATCTCGTAGAGGATGCCGAGCGATTCCCAGTGCGCGGCGACGATGCCGAGTTCTTCGCGCAACTCGCGCTGCGCGCACGCCTGCGCGCTCTCGCCGCCGTGCGCTCCGCCCTTGACGACCTCGACCGCGATCGCATCCACGGCGAATCGCGGTTGACGCGCGAAGAGCAGGTCGCCGCCGTCGGCCACGATCGCGGCCGATGCCGGGGGCGTAACGACGAGCCCGTGTTCGCCCGTCGCGCCGCTGGGATGA